>JAJBVQ010000008.1 GCA_020859745.1 Rikenellaceae bacterium | reverse complement strand
ACGAAACGCAGGTCGACGGCTACCGGGATGAACAAGGCGATAAAATTCTCGCAATGGTGGTCTACGCCCAGTTCCTGCGCATTGACGCTTTTCTCGCGCGAGATGATCTCGTGGGCCAGGTCTTGGTCGAAAGCGGTCACCGCCTCGAAGCTCTTACGCACCTGCTGCTCGACCAGCGACCACATATCGGCCAGCCGGCTTTTCAGCGCTTTGATCTCTATTTCCGTCTGTTTCATAATTGTTGTGTTTTAGTGTACGATTTGGTAGAATAAAGTTCCGCGTTAGTGGCCAGCCCGGAGCCATCCCCGGCGGAGGTCTGCAACTGCGTTGCGCCTCCGCTGGCTCCGGAAATCACAATCGTGCCAGTCGATTTTTAACCCTCCGGTTATTCAGGCGCCCGCGGCAATTCCGGTTCCGCGCGGTACACAAACGGGCTGTAACCACTCCTGCATTCAGGCCCATAAAGCGGGCGGGAGGTGCCGCGGACAGTCCGGTGAAGCTGTAACTACCTCAAGGTGTCTGTCGGCGGCCCGGCCATTCTAAAGAATGGCGCTATTCGCTCTCTCGTTTTCGTCCTCGGCGCGCATCCCCCGCGCCGCTAAAGCGACGCTACGCCCGAGCCCGCCGCTGGCGCGGAAACTTTCCCGCCGCGCTCCGCTTGGCGGCCCAATCCACATGCGGCTGCGCGCTTATGCGCTCCGCCGCAGCAATCCAACGTCCCGACGGCGCCCGCGTGCTCGCGGTGGATCGGGCGATGCTCAGCATCGCCCGATATTTTAACCGTACCATTAACCGAACCGGCCCGTGATATAGTTCTGCGTCTGT
The DNA here is from genome assembly GCA_020859745.1 of Rikenellaceae bacterium. Classification (GTDB taxonomy): domain Bacteria; phylum Bacteroidota; class Bacteroidia; order Bacteroidales; family Rikenellaceae; genus Rikenella. Next base: position 22,230 of record JAJBVQ010000008.1, on the reverse strand, counting down.
ACCTTCTCCGGGTTCAGGAAGATCTTTTTGGTTTCGTCGTACTCGATCAGCTCGCCCAGGTAGAAAAACGCCGTACGGTCCGACACCCGCGCCGCCTGCTGCATGTTATGGGTCACGATCACGATCGTGTACTCCGTTTTCAGCTCGTAGATCAGCTCCTCGATCTTGGAGGTCGAGATCGGATCCAGCGCCGAGGCCGGCTCGTCCATCAGCAGGATCGACGGCTGCACCGCCAACGCCCGCGCGATGCACAGCCGCTGCTGCTGACCGCCCGACAGCTCGAAAGCGGACTTTTTGAGCTTATCCTTCACCTCGCCCCACAATGCCGCCCCTTTGAGCGACTCCTCCACCCGGCTCTCGATGAACGACTTGTCGCGCACCACTTTCACCCGCAGGCCGTAGGCGATATTCTCGAAAATGTTTTTCGGGAATGGATTTGGCTTCTGGAACACCATGACCACCCGTTTGCGCAGTTCGTCCACCATCACCCCACGCGCGTAAATATCCTCTCCCTCGATCAGGATGCGCCCCTCCAGCCGGGCACCGTCCACCAAGTCGTTCATGCGGTTCAGCAGGCGCAGGAAAGTCGATTTTCCGCAGCCCGACGGGCCGATGAACGCCGTGGCCGTATGAGCCTCCATATCCAGCGAAATATCGCGCAGGGCATGGTAATCGCCATACCAGAAATTGACCCCCTGCGCCGAAATGATTGTTTGATTTTCCAAAACGTATCCGAAATTGATTAATTCAATTAAAACTCTGATTTCCCCTTACGCGGTTCGCAGAACCGCCGGCCTCGCGCGCTGGCGCCGCAGGCACCCCTCCGAGCGCGCAGAGGGAACACTTAAAGCTTAGTTAGTTTTCACTTTTTTGCCGAACCACGTCCTCAGGCCGTTGGCCAGCAGGTTGATCAGCAGCACGATCAGGATCAGCACCAGCGCCGTCCCGTAGGCCATGGGCCGCGACGCCTGAATGTCCGTCCCGCTGGTTGCCAGCACGTAGAGGTGGTACGGCAGGGCCATCACCTGGTCGAAAATGCTGGTAGGCAATTTCGGCAGGAAATAGGCCGCCACGGTGAAAAGGATCGGCGCCGTTTCGCCCGACACGCGCCCCACCGAGAGGATCAGCCCCGTGATAATGTTCGGGAATGCCATCGGCAGGATCACCTTGCGGATGGTCTGCAACTTGGTGGCTCCCAGCGCCAGCGAGGCGTTGCGGTAACTGTTGTCGATCGACTTGAGCGCCTCCTCCGTGGTGCGGATCACCACCGGCAGCACCAGCAGGCCGAGGGTCAGCGACCCCGCCAGGATCGAATCCCCGAAACCGAGGGTATTGACGAACAGGGCCATCCCGAACAGGCCGAAAACGATCGACGGAATGCTCGACAAGTTGTTCGTCATCACCCGTATGAACTTCACCAGCCAGTTGTTGGGGGCGTACTCGTTGATATAGATCCCGGACATGACCCCGATCGGAAAGGCGAACACCATGCTTCCCGCAACGAGGCAGAGGGTACCCACGATAGCAGGCAGAATACCCCCTTTGGTCATGCCGTCCTCCGGCATCGAGGTGAGGAACTCCCAGTTCACCACGCCGATCCCCTTGACGACCAGGAAGCCCAGGATCCAGACCAGGATCGCCACAACTGCCAGGCTCATCAGCCGGAAGACCCAGAAGGCTATACCCTGCGTGCGCCGCTTGCGGCGGTCGTATTTCGTATTGATCAGTGTACTCATTTATTTTTTATTGGTTCGGTTTTTACATTGTGCAGTCATGGGTTACTCTGTTCGGAGGTGGGGTCGGACGCCCGGGAGCGGTTGCAATCAGGACGCTTGCGGCCTTATTGCGGGCCTCCCGTGGGGAGGCGTCCGGCCCGCGCCATCCTGACGGATGGCACTAATCTCTACGCCAATCCAAATAACCGAACATATTATCCTTAAATCTGTTGTTTCGGTTTCCTGGCCGCCATCATCTCCGCCGTGATGCTGATCAGCAGCGTGATGACGAAAAGGATACAGCCCAGCAGGAACAAGGCCTCATAGTGTACCCCACCGTTGGGAGCCTCGCCCAGCTCCGCCGCAATGGTCGCCGGAATGGTCCGCACCGGTTCCAGCAGGCCGTGCGGGATGATCGCCGAGTTGCCCGTCACCATCAGCACCGCCATCGTTTCGCCTATGGCCCGGCCGATGCCCAGCACAACTGCCGCCATGATCCCCGACACCGAGTATGGCAGCACCACGCGCCGGATCGTCTGCCACTGCGTCGCGCCCAGCGCCAACGAAGCCTCCTTCACCGCCCGCGGCACATTGCGGATCGAATCCTCCGCCACGGTGATAATGGTCGGCAGGGCCATGATAGCCAGGATCACACTCCCGGCCAGCGCCGTCTCGCCCACCGGCAGGCCGAACACCCGCTGGATCAGCGGCACGATCACCACCAGCCCGAAGAAACCGTATACCACCGACGGGATGCCCGCCAGCAACTCGATCACCGGCTTGAGTATTTTCCGTACCTTGTCATTCGACAGTTCGGCCATGTAGATCGCCACGGCCATGCCCAGCGGCAGGGCGAAAAGAATCGCCGCCAGCGACACCCACAGCGTGCCCGTCACCAGCGGCACGATTCCGAACAGCGGCGCCGGCGTAGCGGTCGGGAACCACTCGTCACCCAGGAAAAACTCCCCCGGCGTGATGTTCCGCTTGTCGATCACCTTTCCGGCAAAGTCCGGGGACAGGTAGGTGTCCGGAAAGAAAGCGATCATTCCCGGATGCTCCGCGATGATCTTGCTCAGGCACTGCGGAATGAATTGCAGTTCGTCGCCCAGCTCCTCGTAGCTTACATATTGCTCGATGTCGTTCAGCCGGAAAACCACGATCGGCTCGTCCGCTCCGCCCAGCTGGCTCCAGTTGGTGATCTTGCTGTCGAAGACATCCTTGAGCTGTACCGGCGAAAGATCGCGCACCGTATTCTCCTTGTTGACCGCCACCACGTAGCCTTGCTCGACGGTTGGACTGCCGAACAGCCCGATGCCCTCCCTGAACAGGAAGAACACGATAAGCAGGATGGTCACGGAGGTAACCCCTCCGCTGACCATCAGTACTTTTTCCGCTATGAGCTCGACTATTCTTCTGAATCGTCTGTTCATCTGTTTGGTTTAAGTATTCGTTTAAAATCAAGCGATACGCAGTATCGCCCGCCCGGCGTGGGCACACGCCCCCGCGCGGGAGCGCAGTCGCCTCCTGATTTACAGCTGAATTGTGTCCTACAAATGGAGCCGGACGCCCGGGATGACTGCAACGTGGCGCGGCAGCGGCAAGTTGCGGGCCTCCCGAGGGGAGGCGTCCGGCCCGCCCGCTGACGCGGAGGTTCAGCTACTCGCTCTTACCTCACGCAGGCAGTCATAAAAAACGAACGGTTAATCGGTTACTTGGCAGCAGGTTTAGAGCACATCGATGTAACCCACTTCTTTCACCCATTTCTGGCCCTCCGGCGACATCACATAGCCGACGAACGGGTTCACCTTGGATTCGCGGTCTTTGGTGTAATAGAAGTAGAGCGGACGGACTACCGGGTAAGTCTTGTTCTTGGCGTTGGCATAGGTCGGCGCAACGAAATTCTTACCGTCGTAGGATACCTTCAGGGCTTTCACGTCATCGTTCACATAGGCGTGGCCCACGTAGCCGATGGCACCCGGAGTCTGCGACACCGACTGGATGATCGCGCCGGTAGCCGGCATCGACAGTACCGACGACATGTAGTTCTTATTCTTCAGTACGCTCTCCTTGAAGAATTCGTAAGTGCCCGAACTGGTTTCGCGCGAATAGACCACGATCTTCATATCCGGGCCGCCGACCTGTTTCCAGTTGGTGACCGCGCCGGTGAAGATGCCTTCGAGCTGTTCGCGGGTCAGCTGCGACACCGGGTTTTTCGGGTTCACCACAACCGCCAGCGCATCCCAGGCGATGATCTTCTCCACGACCGGACGTTTGGCGTTCTGGAGCTTCATGCGCTCGTCGATCTTGATCTTGCGCGAAGCCATCGCGATGTCGGTCGTATTGTCGATCAGCGCCGCCAGCCCTACGCCCGAGCCGCCGCCCGTCACCGTCACATCGGCGTTCGGATCTTTTTTCAGGTAGTTTTCAGCCTCTTTCTGGGCCAGCGGAAGCACCGAGTCCGAACCTTTGAGTTTCTGGGCCATGGCCTGACCGCCGACCAGCGTCAGCGCCGCAATAAGCATTACGATCTTTTTCATATCTTTTGGTTTGTTTTTGTTTATCTTATTCATTTTTCATTGGCCCGGGGCCAGCGTGGGTCGCCTTGCGGCCCTACGCCCGGGCGCGTGCTCGCGCCGAGCGTGAGGCTGTAATTACCCCATGATTGCGGGCCTCCCGTGGGGAGGCGTTCGGGCCGGCCATTGGCATGGGAACTCGTCCCGTTTAGAACTTCGCCTGGATACGCAGGGTCAGCACATTGTCCTTGATATTGCGGGCATAGTCCTTGAGCGGGTCCGTGCTGCCGAGGTTCGCACACTTCTCGTTCGACACCATGTCGTAGTACGCCGAGAGGGTCAAGTACTTGTTCCAGCGGAACATATAGCCCACACCGTAGGTATTGTAAGCCACGTCCGCCACGCCCGTTCCCTGCAGCTTACCGATCTGGTCAGCACCGATCTTCGTGTTCGGGTCGTAATTGTCATACTTGAAGACGATCGAATGCTTCGACTTGCCGATGTCCTGAATGAAGTAGACATATGCCCCGCGAAAGCTTCGCAGGTAGAGCGGATCGGTACCCGCGCCGAACGACGTTCCGCCCGGATCGGCATTCTTTTTGAGCGTCCCCGGCTGTTTACCCCACAGGTATTCGGCCCGGATATGGGTGGTTCCCGCGCCCCATTCCTGCGAGAGCTGGGCGGCGAAGCCGAAGTACTGGCGTTTGGAATATTCGCCCTTCACTCCCTCCTGCCGGACGAAGCCCTGATCTTTGACAAACCTGAACTTTTCGTTCACCGGGTTCAGCACCCCGCCGTTATAGTAAGAGAAAGCGGCCCCCCATTCACCCGTTTCATAGGGCTGCAAATAGGCCAGCCGGCCGATGAAATCTTTGCGGGAGTCGGTCTCCTGCCCGATGCCGTTGCCGTTGAACAGCCCCCCGTTTAGCGTAAAGCGGTTCAGGAAAGTCCCTTTCTTACCGCGCAGGGTCAGCATCGCACCGAGGTCGCGTTCGCCCGGAAAGAGGGAGAGGAATACCCGGCTGCGCTCCGGCGATTCGCGTTTCGAGGAAGAGTAGCTGATCTCGTAACCGAACGGCCGGTCGAATAGCCCCACCTGGCCGCCGATCACTTGCGACGGAGCGCTCAGGGCGATATAGGCATCCTTGATGCCCACCCCTTTCTCGGTGAAGTCGGGTTGGAAAACCACCTGCATGATTCCCTGCAGGTCGTAGGTGAATTTCACCCGGCCGCGGCGAACCATAAAACGGTTATCGCTGTTGGCGTTGAACGAGCCGCCGTCGGCAAAAGCGTCGAGCCCTTTCTGCTGGGCCAGCTGCCATTGCGCCTGGAGGTAACCGCTGATCTTCAGCGTGCCGCCTTTCTCCCCGAAACGGAGCCGCAAGCCGCCCTCCTCGACTTTGGGAGTGATCTCTTTGGTTGCCGCGCCGGTTTCGGTTTCCGCGGCAGCCGCACTGTACCCGCCGAGGGCCAGTGTTGCCAGTGCCAGTGTAGTCAGTTTTCGTTTCATAAGCATCTTGTTTTAATGCGATGTTTTTTCCCTTTTTTCTACACTGCAAACATAGAGCGCCCATGTTAACGCCGATTTAACACGCTCTTAGCATTCCGTTAACTTTATGTTACGGAATCGTTAAGCCCTCCGGCTTCTATTTCTCGGCCCCGCAGAGCGACTGGACTGCGCCGCAGGACAATGTCCGCTGGCAGGATGCGGTCAAGACCCTTTTCGACCCCTGCCCGCCGGGCTGGCGGGTGCCGCTTAGCGACGAAGGCGATAAAAGTCCCTGGAGTGCGTTTACAGCGGGCAATGGCCCGTATCAGAACGATGAGCAGAGGGTGAAAGGCCGGCTGTGGGACAATTCTGCCGTCTTCGGAGGCACGGCGTGGTACCCAGCTTGCGGGGTTCGCACTCCGGACTCTCAAGGATCTGTCTACTATTTCGGGACTGGCTATTACATCTCTACCTCCACGCAGGGCATGCGTCCGGCACGGCTCCGGTTCGACAAGTCCACAGTCACTCCGGCTAACTATTCGGGAGCCCGCTGCGATGGTCATTCCGTCCGCTGCGTACGGGAGTGACGGGGATACGGAAAGGGAAGACGAAAGTGCCGCGAGCACGCCGGTGAAAGATAGCCCGGATCAGGAAGTCTAACGGTTCAAGTGGAAACCTCTGTTTCTGCGTCAGAAGCCGGCCCGGAGCCAGCGGTCCGCGGGTAACCAAGGCCGGTTCCGAAGTGAAGCTGTCACTATCTCTGTTCGAGCCGCCCTCCTCCCCCCAGGAACGGCCCGGCTATTCTGACGAATGGCGTAAAAGGGATCGGCTATTCGCTCTATCGTCTTCGGGCGCCCCGGCCCGCAGCCTGCGGAGGCGAATAATGAGCGTAGCGAGTTTTTCAGCCCTCCGCTGCCGGAGGCTGCGGGCTGACCGCTGGCGCGGAAACTCTCGCTCTTTCGGGTTTGAGCTACGGTGCCTGCGGGTACTCCCGTAAGGCTGTAACTACCCCAAGCGGTTTGGCGCGCCCGCCGCTGCCGCAGGAACTTTTCAAGCCGGAGCCAGCAAAAGCCGCATCGAGCTTCGCGAGAGATGCAGGCCTCCGCCCGGGGTGGCTCCGGCCTGGCCGCTGACGCGCAGGCGTTGCTTGTCTTGCTGGCTGTAACTACCCTATTCGGGCCGCCCTGCCCCCCTCCGGGCGCCCGGCCATTCTGACGAATGGCGCAAAAGAGATCAGCTTTTCGCTCTCTCGAGTTCGGCCCTGCGCTCCCTCCCGAGCGGCTGAAAGCCGTCCGGCACAAAGGCTCCCATTGGCATGGGAACCAAGCTACTCGCTCAACGCCCAATTTCAGCGGAACGGCAAGCCGTTTCCGCTGAAACCCGTACCCGCCCAAATGCGGCTCCGCGCTAAAGCGCTCCGCCCCACCGCGGCCCGAAGCTTACGCTTCGGGCCGCCGCAAAGCTCTCCCCCCCAAAAACAACCGGGCGGCCCTCCCCAAAAAGGAAAGCCGCCCGACTGGCAAAAACAAATATATTAATCATCCAGCTTCGGATCGATCCCCTTGTCCGTCACCGGAATACCCTCGCGCATCCAGCGCGGCGCAGGGGTATCCTTCAGGTAGTGGTCGAAGAACTGCATCATCCGCCGGTCCCAGTCCAGCCGATCCGCATACCGCTTCAGGTTATGCGGCTGCCCGTTGTAATTCAGCATCCAAACCGGCACCCCATGCCGCCGAAGAGCCAGGAAATACTCGATCCCCTGATACCACGGCACCGCCTCGTCCGCATCGTCGTGGCGCATCAGCATCGGTGTACGCACCTTATTGGCAAAAAAGAGCGGCGAATTCTCGATATACTCGATCGGCTTCTCCCACAGCGAGCCTCCGATCCGGCTCTGTCCATGCTCATACTGGAACATGCGCGGCATGCCCGAGCCCCAGCGGATACCCCCCGACGCCGACGTCATGTTCGACACCGGAGCGCCGGGACTCGCGCAGCGGAACATGTCCGTGCGCGTCACCAGATAGGCGATCTGGTAGCCGCCCCAGCTCTGGCCCTGCAAGCCGATGCGGCGCGGGTCGGCGATCCGCCGGTCGATCAGCATCTTCGCGCCGCTCACCACCGCGTCATAGCACGACTGCCCCGGATAGCCCGTCCGATACTTAATGTCCGGCATAAAGACCACGTAATCCTGCGAGGTGCAGACCGACGGGATCACGATTGACCAGCTCGGCTGCGGATGCAGGTGGTTGTGCAGGCCGTCCGTGTGCGTCTCGTAGAAATAGACGATCACCGGATAGCGCCTCGTCGAATCGTAATCCTCCGGCAGGTAAAGCAGCCCTTCCGCCGGTTGCCCGTTCATATCCTCCCAGGCCACGCGCCGAACGCTCCCCCACTTATATTCCGCAGCCTGCGGGTTCGCATCGCTCACCCTCCGTGCATCGGCGAACGAAAGCCCCGACCGCCACAAGTCCCGGTACTCCGTAAAATCCTCGCGCTGCCACAGCACTTCGTCGGCCTCTTTCGCCTTGGCCACGAACGTATATTTGTGGCCGTCCATCACCAGCTTCTCCGGCTCGCCGCCGCCCGCCGGCATCCGGTAAAAACCGCCGTCCTTCGTCCCCCGGTCGAACGCCGAGAGCAGCAGCGGCTGCGACAGGTCGATCGTCCGCACCTCCGGGTCGAGCCGCACATAGCGGAACCTGACGCTGTCCCTGCGTCCGGCACCCATTGTCAGGCACTCCGGCCCGCGCTTGCCCGAAGGATCGACCAGCCAGAGGTCGAAATTGTCGTAGACGACAGCCCGGTCATCCTTCGTCCAGCCCGCCAGCCCTTCGGCTGAAGGGTAGTCCGGCATGTCGAAATTCTGCACATACATCTGGTACGGAATAGCCGCGGAGAGCGACACGGCTTCACCGTCTTTCGCCGAAGCAGCAACTGCTTTCCACTCGGAGGCCGGTGCATCGTACCACGCGATATATTTCGACGAAGGCGAGATCGAAGCCTGCGCCTTGGCCCCTTCGACCACCCTGCGCCGCTGCCCGGTCTTCACATCCACGGCATACAGGTCTTTCGTCCCCGGCGATTCCCACGTACTGGCCCATTCGTAGGGCAGGGCATCCATCCCCAGCGCATACGGTGCCTCCTCGTTCTCGGCGAACACCACCGACGCGAGGTTCTTATCCTCCAGCAACGCCCACTTACCCGTCTTCGGATCATAAACCGCCTCGTAGCTCTGTTCCCTGAGCCGTTTGGCCGTCGCCAACTGCTGGGTCATCAGCAGCGTGTCCGTGTAACTCCATAAGTCGTAGTTGCTCTTCTCGTCTTCCGGCAGCGTATCTTTGGGCACCACGCGCGGCGGCACGTTCATCCCGAACGTCAGCCGTTTCCCTTCGCGTGAGAAGGCAGGCCGCCCGAACTCGCTCACCACGAACCCATTGACCGCCCCTTCGGCGGCCACCCGCCGCGGCTGCATATCCTTCGCATCGAAATAGTACAATTCGTATTTCGCCCCCGTGGCGGTAGTATCCGGCGTCACGAGGTATGCCCCCTGCCGGCCCGCCTCGTCCACCGCCAGCGAACCGGTCTTCCCGACTTGGGCGCGATATAGTTCCGTCCGTTTCCCGCCTGCACAGGCCCACACGCTGCGCAGGCTGTCCCCTTTGAGGGTGTACAGCAGCAACCGGCCGTTCCGCGACAGGCGGAAACTCTCGACGCTGTCCATAACCGTGCTGTCGCCCCACGCAGCCGCGTCCCGCATCACCAGCCGGTTGAACTTCTTCGGCTTCGGCGCTTTTTTAGCCGCTTCGCTGGTATCCTTCGCCTCTTTAGCCGGAAGCACTTCATACAGGTAGGCCACCACACCGCTCCCCTCCTTGTCCGCCGCCTGGAAACTTTTCAGCCGCGGCACCGTCACCCACTCGCCCGAGACCAACGCAGCCAATACCAACGTATCGGGCCGTTTCTGATCGGCCTTGGTCTTTTTGACCATCTCCTGCCGTTGCTGTGCGCGGGTCGGGACCACTTTCGCGGCCAGCCACGGAGCGTCTGCCGGGCCGAACAACGCCGCGCCGGTGGCCCGATGCAGAGTGTCCGCCGTCCGGGCCGATGCGTCGTAAACGACCGTCTGTCCGTCGCCCCGTGCGGGATTCAGCCCGTAAACCACCCAGCGGCCGTTGTCGCTGACCTGCGGCGCGGCAACCTGCCGCCAGCCGTCGAACACGCTCCTGTCAAGCGTCTTTTTCTGCGCCTGCGCGGTGCCTGTCCCGAACAGAAGCCCGGCGCATAACGCCGCAGCCGCAAATTGAAATCTTTTCATCGTATCTTACTTATTATATTATCTTTCAGCCATAAAGCCAGCCGGATCAGCTGCCAGCCCTTTTATATTCGGCCCTTCGCCTATCCCCGCAGAGGGCAAAACTGTCCGGACGAAAAGGCAGTCCCGTTACTCGCGTTTCCGGGTTCGGCGCGCCCTGCCTTAACGGAGCACCGCCATTTTCGCACAGGTGTCGCCTGTTTTTGTGGACTGGAACTACCCCATTCGTACCGCTCCGACGCCCCCGGCAACTTCCGGTTACCCGAAGCGGCACGTCGGTTCTGACAAACCGGGCAGAACGACCGGGCTACTCGTTTTTGAGTCTTCGGGTCGCCGCCACCGGGTGGATGCCGAAGGCGCATGGCGGCGGCCAGGCGTTCCTGACGGAACGCACTAAAGAGCCTACCCCACCCGCTCCACTTCGCCCAGCTCCACGAACCACAGGTACCCCTCCACCTGCGCGTACCCCATCCCGCGCAGCAGCTCCATATATTCCCGCACCTGCCGCTGGTACGCCGCTTTGTGAAGCGCACCGAACTTATAATCCACTACCACGGCCCGTTCCCGTCCCGAGGTCATCACCCGGTCGGGCCGCCGGACGCCGCCGCCCGCGATAATGTCCCGTTCGCTGTGCACCACCTCCCACTCCGGCGAGAACCACCGGGCCACCACAGGGTCTTGCAAAGCCGAGAGGGCCCGCTCCCGCAGTAACGCCTCCTCCGCATCCGTGGTCACCTCCCCCGCCACCCGCATCTTCGCCAACGCCGCGTCCAACTCCTCCGGCGAACCGACCAACTCGAACAGCCGGTGCATCAGCACTCCATACCGCCGTGGCGACACTGCCTCGCTGTCCTGCCCGAAATAGCGGTCTGACGACCACCGCGCCCGCACCCGCTGGCCGGTATCGTGGGACGGGAAATTCTCCAGCACGATGCGCCGTTCACCGTTCTCCGGCGATTCCGCCCCGCTCCGCCCCGGAGCCGTCCCCTTGAGGCCATAGGAATAGAGAACGCCTGCACTGCCGTCAGCCAGCGTATAGTCGTTTTGTACCAGCCCGTCGAACTGCGGCAGCACCGCGTCGATCAGTTTCGATACCCTCGCCGCGCCCCGCGCCTGCATATCGTACATCACGTAAAGCTCCCGCTCGGCCCGCGTCAGGGCCACATAGAGCAGGTTCAGGTTATCCACATGGGCATAGACGCTCTCGCGGTAGTAATCCGCCGCGAAGTGCGAGTTCTCCATCGTCTTTTTGTACCCCACCGGCACCGGCCCCAGCTCCCGGAACGAATCGGCCCCTTCGCCCTGCGCCTCGGCCCAGAGGGTAGTCCCGCCGCCCGTCGATTTGGGCAGCAACTCCCAGTCGCAGAACGGGATCAGCACGCACGGGAACTCCAGCCCCTTCGCCTTATGCACCGTCATAATCGTCACCGCATCCTGCTCCGAAGGGAGGTAGACCGTCTTTTTGCCCCCGTTCTCGCGCCACCACTCCAGGAGCAGCGGCACGTCCGAGATCGCCTGCTTGCTGTACGAGATAATGACCTGGTACAATGCCTGCAAATACGATACGGCGTCCCGCCTTTCATTCAGCCCGTAGCGCACCAGGATCCGTTCGTAACTCTCGGCCAGCGCACTGCGCAGCAGCCCGGCGATAAAATCCCGTTCGTCGGACGACAAGTCCGCCCCGTACGGCCGACCCAAAAAGGCGTTGTACTGCGCCCGCGCCACCAAATCCTCAGGATGGTCGGCCAGCGCGAACACGGCCATCACAAACCCCACCACCGGCGAACCGCTCAGCAAAAGCGCCTCCTGACTTACGATCGCGTATCCCGCCTCCAGCAGCGCATCCGCCGCCCGCCTCGCCTCGCCGTTCGAGCGCACCAGCACGGCGATGTCCCGCAAAGCATAGCCCCGCGACAGGATATCCGCCACCCGCTCCGCCATCATAGCGCCGATCTGCTCCCGGAAAGCCGGGATCACCTCTACATAGCCCTCCCGCTCCAGCTTCCCCGGCGAGGCTTTCTGCTCGAAACCTTCGTAGGAATGGCGCAAGATATCCGCCAGCGGCCTCAGCTCCGCCGGTGCCGGCTCCAGGAAATCCGCCAGCAGCGACGAGTCGTATTCCACCACGCGCCGGATCAGGCCGTTGTTGAAATCGACGATATTCCGTTCGCTGCGCCAGTTGGTATCCATCGGCACCGGCGGCGCCATCGCCCCCGCGAAATGATCGTCCGCTTCGTACCCCAGAATCCGCCAGTTCCCTCCCCGCCAGCGGTAGATGGACTGCTTCACGTCGCCGATGAGCATCACCGGCTCGCCGTCATTCTCGGCCAAAGCGTTGTCCAGCAGCGGCACGAAGTTTTGCCACTGGTTCTCCGACGTGTCCTGGAATTCGTCGATCATATAGCGCGAATAGGCGTTTCCCACCTTCTCGTAGATAAACGGCGCATCGTTGCCCGTCACCAGCCGGTGGATCAGGGCCGCAGTTTCATGGATCATCACCAGGTTGCGCTCCGCCGACACCGCCCGCACTTCGGCCCCCAGCTGCGCCAGCAGCAGGCTGCGCCCCAGGTTCTCACCCACCAGCTCCCGCGAATTGTTCTCCTTCACCAGCACATCGATCCCCTCGCGCACCTCGCACAGCAACGGCATCAAGGTACCTTCCAAGGCCATGATCCGCTCCTTGCGGGCCGAATTCCGGCTGTACCACTCCTCCACACTCTCGGTACTCCGGGCGAAATAGGTGTTGTAAGCCAGCGGTTCGTCGCTCTCCGCCAGCCGCACCAGATAGGCCGCAAAACCTTTGTTCCCCTGTTTAAAATCGGCCGGGTCGAGACCCGCCGCCGAGATGATCTCCACCGCCTGCCGCGCCGCACGCTTCACGACCGCAAACCGGGCCGTTATCTCCCGCACGATCCCGTCATAGACTTCCAAGATCCGCTCCGCCCCGTTCGGATTGGGCACATAGCTCTCCTTGAACAGCTCGGCACCGATCCGCACGATATCGGGCCGCACGTCCCATCCCCGGCCCTGCTCCGCCCGCTCGTCCACGAGCCGGTCCACCGCCTCGCGCAGCGCCCGGTCCGAAGCCGTTCGCTCCAGCATCCTGTCCACCGCCGCCGACAGCACCCAGTCGCGGTCGATCTCCACCGTGTAGTCGAAATCCAGTCCCAGTTCGCGGAAAAAAGCCCTCGCCACCCGCTGGAAAAATTTGTCGATGGTCGAGACCGCAAAGCGCGAATAGTCGTGCAGGATCAGGGCACGGGCCTGCGCCGCATGGCGCACGATCCGGCTCCGCGAAAGCCCCGTTTCGCGGATCAGGTCGTCCAGATAGGTGACCTTGTCACCCTCAGCCGGGGCCGTTTCCGGCGCCGATGCCAGGGCATGCAGGCTGCCGATGATGCGCCGCTTCATCTGCTCGGTCGCCTTGTTGGTAAAAGTCACGGCCAGCGTCCCGCGGTACAGGAGCGGGTCGACCACCACCCCCTTGATATATTCGTAGGCCAGCCGGTAGGTTTTCCCCGAACCCGCCGACGCCTTCAGTATCTTGACTTTTCCCATGCTTTTACGCCTATTGCCACCAAAGATAGCAAAAAAGAGCGACCGCCTGTAAAACTAAATATATAGTTTGTAACTTTCGCGGCGTTTACATCCAAAAATCGGACAGACCGCGTCTTTTCTACCGGACAGCGAAGAGAGTGAATGCGCGTTTGAAATAAAAATGCTCTTTCCGTTTGCAAATTAAAATTCACCTGTTACCTTTGCAGTGTAATAGTTAAGTAATACACTAAACAGAAATATCCGAATCCAGATCAAACCACGCTATGAAAAAAGTAGTAACGATCGCTGCCGGCCTGTTGTTCCTGCTGGCCAGCCCGCAGGACGGAAGGGCACAGGGCCAGCCGGCCAAAACCCCGTCCCGTGCGGCTACTCAAGTCCAAAAGACTTACACCGTCAGCGGAACGGCCATCGACGCTTCGACCAGAAAACCGGTCTCTTACGCCACCGTCTCACTGACCGCCGACAGCACGACCCTGCCCATAGCCGCCGTAGTGACCGACGGGGAGGGCCGCTTCACCCTGCCTGTGAAAAGGGCCGGGACTTTCGCACTCCATATCAGCTTTACGGGCTACACCACCGCCACGCAGCCCGTCACGGTCAATGACGCCGCCCCGGCCCTGAAACTGGGCGAGGTGACGCTCGATCCCGGCCTCACGACCGAAGAGGTGACCGTCACGGCCCAGCGCCCGCTGGTGACGGCCGACATCGACAAGATCACCTACAACGCCACCTCCGACCCGGAGACCCCGACCCTCACCGCCCTCGAAATGATGCGCAAGGTGCCGATGCTGACCGTGGACGGCGACGACAACCTGCAACTCAAAGGGCAGGGAAACTTCAAGATACTGGTCAACGGCAAGACCTCGACCCTGATGGCCCGGAACTACAAGGAGGTCCTGAAGGCGATGCCGGCCGGCTCGATCAAAAGCATCGAGGTGATCACCGACCCGCCCGCCAAATACGACGCCGAAGGGATCGGCGGCATCATCAACATCATCACCAACCGCAAGACCAATAACGGCATCAACGGTAGCATCGGCCTGGGCACCGACACCTGGGGCGGCGTGAACGGCAACGCCTACATCGCCGCGTCGCTGGGCAAATTCAGCCTCTCCGCCAACTACTTCGGCGGCTACTTCCGCCAACCCGAAGGCACTGCGGACGGCCGCACCGAGACTTACAGCAGCACCGAAGCCCGTTACCTCGACTACACCCGCATCCAGAAAGGAAATGGGGTGAACAATGGCCTCTCCCTCGAAATGGGCTACGAGATCGACACTTTCAACCTGCTCTCCCTCTCGCTGAACGGCTACCTCGGCAATTTCGACATGTCCGGCGACATGCTCACCGCCACCTACACGCCCGACCTGAGGCCCACTACCTCCTACGACAACCGCACCTCCACCCGAATGAATTTCGGCTCGGTCACCGGCAATATCGACTACCAGCGCACCTTCCGCAAACCCGACCGCACCTTCACCGTATCCTACAAACTGGACTACAACCCCAACACCAGCAAATACGACCGCGACATCACCGGCACGCTGAACTACCCCACCTACTCCCAGCGCTCCGACAACCGCGCCGCCGGCTACGAGCACACCTTCCAGGCCGACTATTTCGACCCCATCACCAAAGTGCACCAGATCGAAGCCGGCGTGAAATACATCCTGCGGCCCAACACCAGCAAGACCGAAGATTACCGCCGCGACGACGGCGGCGAATGGACTCCCGACAACAGCCAGAAAAACGACCTCGATTACCGGCAGCACATCGCCGCCGCCTACGCCAGTTACCTCATGAAACTCAGCAAATTCAGCGTCAAGCTGGGCGCCCGGGCCGAATACACCGTCAACGACGGTACCTTCCGGCTCCGCGACGGCGACCACAAGCTCGACAACAAATACTTCGACCTGATCCCCTACGCCACCCTCGCGTGGCAGCCCACCCAAATGCAGACCCTCAAGGTGGGCTACACCCAGCGCCTCTCGCGTCCCGGCATCTGGTACCTCAACCCTTACGTGAACGACCTCGACCCCAGCAACGTGGAGACCGGGAACCCGAGGCTCGAATCCGAGATCAGCCACAACATCGATCTCAGCTACAGCAACTTCGGCAAGATATACAACATCAGCGTCAGCCTCAACACCCGGCTGACCAACAACGCCATCGAACGCGTGACCACCACCCTTCCCGACGGCGGCCTGTTCAGCACCTACGAAAACATCGGCCACAGCCGCTACTACGGTCTCTACTTCTACGGCGCACTGCGTCTGCTTCAGAATAAACTCAGCTTCAGCCTCAACGCCGGCACCGGCTACACCACCCTCAACGCCAACGACGGCAGCGGCCTGAAAAACCGGGGCTGGAGCGGCAACGGCTACCTGAACATCAACGCCCAGCCGTGGAAAAACGGGAATATCTTCGCCGGAGCCGGCTTCTGGAGCGGCGGCGTGGGCCTGCAATCCAAAAGCCCGACCGGTTGGTACCACTCCCTCGGCATATCCCAGGGATTCCTGGACAAGAAACTTCGGCTCAGCGTTTCGGTTAGCAACCCGTTCCGGGGAAAAATGACCTACGGTTGGAGCAGTTTCGGTCCCGATTTCGAACAGCAGAGCCATCTCTACCAACCGTCGCGGAGCCTGCGGGTCAACCTGACCTGGAACTTCGGCAAGATGCAGAACCAAGTGAAGAAAGCACGCCGCGGAATCCAGAACGATGACCTCAAGAGCGGTAGCGGAAGCCAGCAACAAGGCATCGGCGGAGCGCAGGGACAATAACAGTCTCTTCCTTTTCCATAACAAAGGGGGTTGGCATTTAAAAGATGCCAACCCCTTTTCGTTTCCTGCGTTCAGCCCATCGGCCCCGTAGGGACGTGAAAGCGGCGGACTCGTCCTGCGAACCTACCAAATCCGGACTGGCTGTCGGCCCGGGAATGCATTCTACCTGCTTTCGTATACTACGGCCAACGAAAAAGGGCTTGCCGATTTTTCGGCAAGCCCCCGTATATTACATTCCGGCCGGCAGCACCGGCGGAACGACCTGCTGCGCCAGCGTCCCCTGCGCTTTGTAGTAGTCCGCGATCGAAACCTTGTAGTTGTAATTGGAATTGACGAATGCCGTGTAAGACTGGATCCACGCCAACTGCGCCGACAGCACGTCGAGGATCGGCAGTTTCCCCTCGCTGTAACTGAACGTATTAAGGATCAGGTTGTCCAGCGCCACGTTCAGGTTCGCCTCCGCCACCTTCACCTGCTCGTAGCTCTGCTCCATATTCGTGCGGGCCACCGCCAGGTCGCCGTTCACCGAATTCTCCGCATCCAGCAATGCCCACTGCGAACTCCTCGCCGCCGCGCGCGCCATGTTGACGCTGTGCCGCCGCTCGTTCCACCGGAAGATCGGCATATTCAGCTGCGCGAACGCCACCCCGTAGAGCTTGCCGTCCCCCGTCAGGTTGATCTCCGGCGTGCCGTAGATTCCCTGGAATCCCACCACGAACTGCGGGTTGTACTGCGCCCGGGCCAGCCGGATATTCTGGTTCGACAAGTCCAGCCGCCTCTGCGCGATCCGGTAGTCCGGCCGCACAGCAAGCACGCTCGCTAGCGACACCTGCCCCGGCATTTCGACCGGCTGTGCGATCGTGTCCGTAGCGAAGAAACCTTCAGGTTGGAGGTTGCCCATCAGCGTATTGAGGTTTTGCAGCGACGAGCGGAAGAGCTTCTCGGCCGCTATCTCCTGCAACTTCGCCTCGTTGAGCCGTGTTTCGACCATCAGCAGGTCCGTCCGGCTCACGTAGCCGTCCTGAAACCGCGTGTTCACGATGCTGTACAAGCTGTCCACGATCCGCACGTAGACCCGCGTAATATCCCTCTGCTGCTGCGCCGCCGACAGCGACCAATAGGTCAGATCCGCCGAATAGACTACATTTTCGAGGGTCATTTCGCTCTGTATTTCGGCGATCGACCGCTCGATTTGCGCCGCCCGCGTCTGGTTGGTCACCGCATGGCCCGTGTAGACATTCTGCTGGATCGCCAGTTGGGTCGTGTAGTTGTAATCCTTGAGCGAGAAACCCGGAATATCGAACGACATCGGCTGGTTGGTCAGGTAGCTGAACGACGCCTGCGCCCCCAGCGAAGGGTAATAGCCGGTCTTCGCCCTCTTCACCTTGAACTCCGCAGCCGCCAAATTCTCACGGCTCATTTTCAGCTGGTTGCTGTAATCCACCACGCGGCGGCGGAACTCCTCGCGCGACAAGGGTATCGTCCCTACCGCCGGCACGGTGTAATCCTGCCCGACCCCCGGAACGCCCGCACGCCCCGGAACCTCCACAGCCCATACCACCGAAGGCACTAACGCAGCGCACGCGGCCAAAAACAACCCGCAAATGATATTCTGTTTATTCATAGTCCTATGCCTCCTCCGTAGTTGACGACTCCTTTTTCGGCGACTTGATCCCCATAATCAGGCAGTAGGTCACCGGCAGGATAATGATCGTAAGGAACGTAGCCACCAGCAGGCCGCCCATGATCGTGGCCGCCATGCCGCCGAACATCGCGTCGGGCAGCAGCGGCAGCATCCCCAGGATTGTGGTTCCCGAAGCCATGGTCACCGGCACGATACGCGACTTGGTCGCCGCGATCACCGCGTACATCGGCGTCAGGCCGGATTTCTGCTCCACCCCGATCTGGTCCACCAGCACCACCGCATTCTTGATATTCATCCCGATCAGCCCCAGCACCCCGAGGATCGCGAAGAAGTCGAGCGTCTTGTTCATCACCGTCAGCCCCAGCACCACGCCGATAAAGATCAGCGGGATCATCAGCAGGATGATGACCGGCCTGCGGTAAGTCCGGAACAGGAGCAGCAGGGTGGTGAAGATCAGGAAAAAGGTCAGCGGGAAATTGACCGCCAGCGCGGCGTTCGACTCCTCCTGCGTCTCTTCCTCGCCGAACACTTTGAGTTTGTAACCCTCGGGCAACTCCATCTTCGACACCTTGGCGTAGACCTGTTTATAGGCCGCTATAGCATTGGCCCCCAGCAGCGGATCGCACTGGGCCATCATCACCCGCTGCCGGTTGAAGCGCTTGATGACGCTGAACTCGTAGCTGCTGCTGATGGAGTCCACCACCTGGTCGAGCGACACCACCACGCCGTTCGGGGCGAACACCGGCAGCGATCCCAGGTTGGCCAGGTTGAAATTGTCGATATTGGCGTCCTTGAGCAGGATCGGCATGAACTGGTCGCCTTCGCGGTACTCGCCCATCGGCAGGCCGTTGGTCGAGAGCTTGGTGAACTGGGCCATCGTCTGGCGCGTGATGCCCAGCCGCTGCCCTTTCTCCTGCGAATAGACCGGCTGCACCACCGGGATCTTGTTGCCCCAGTCGGAACGGACGTCGCCCACCAGGTCGCAGGTCGCCATCAGCTTCTCCGCATCGAGGGTGAGCCTCTCCAGCGTGTCGATATTTTCGCCGATAAAACCCATCTGGATGGTGGCCTCCACCGCCGGGGAGAGCTTGAAAAGCGAAGAGCGCACCAGCACGTTCGGATAGTTCTCCTTGGCATAGACGTAGAACCGCCGTTCCAGCGCCGCCGTCGAGTCGATATCGTTCAGCTCGACCAGAATATTCCCGAAATTGGCCTTCGGCCCGAACGAGGTGCTCGCCAGGTAGTACCGCAGCGGCGACGCCCCCACGGTCACCGAAACGGTCTTGACCACCGGTTGCGCCTGCAACCAATCGGCCAGCTTCATGATCTCCTTTTCGGAGTCCTTGATCGAATAGCCGTCCGGCAGGAAGCAGTCCGCCTTGAAGTACGGCTTGTTCAGGCTCGGGAAGAAACCCTGCGGCGCGCGGCTCATGGTGTAGAGCGCCCCGATGAACAGAGCCACCACGCAGAGTATGGTCTTCCACCGGTTCCGGATCAGGTTCGCCAGCACCCGGCCGAACCAGTTGTAGAATTTATTGTCGTACGGGTCTTTTTCGACCTGTCCCGGTTTAGGCTCCTTCAGGATGAAATTCCCGAAAATCGGGGTCTGGGTCAGGGCCAGCACCCAGCTCAGCCCCAGCGAAAGGGCCAGCACCACGAACAGCGGCTTGACGATCTCGGCCACCGACGCCGGAGCGAGGTACAGCGGCAGGAACGAGCAGACGGCGATGAACGTCGCCCCCAGCAAGCCCCACTGCGGCCCGGTGGCCCCGTCGATCAGGGCTTTGCGTTTCGGCACGCCCCGCTTCATGGCCACCTGCGCGTTGTCGGTCACCACGATCGCGTTGTCCACCAGCATCCCCATGGCGATAATGAAGCCCGCCAGCGAGGTGCGGTTCAGCCCCACGCCGATAAAGAGCATGATGAGCATCGTCCCCCCGATCGAGAAGAGCAGCGACGAGCCTATCAGTATCCCGGCGCGCCAGCCCATCACGATCAGGATGATGAAGATCACGATAGCCACCGATTCGACGAGGTTCAGGATAAAGCCATTGTTGGCCTCCGCCGCGATCTCGTTTTCGAGGTACAACGGCTCCAGCGAGATACCCACCGGCACCAGCGGCAGCACCTGTTCGATGCGCGCCTTGACCCCCTCGCCCGTCTTCACCACGTCGTAGCCCGGCAGGGTCGAGACCCCGACCCCGATGGCCCGTTTGCCGTTCACCCGCATCAACTGGCTCGGAGGATCCATATAGCCACGTTCGACCACGGCGATGTCCCCCAGCCGGATCTGGCTCCCGTCCCGCGTGGAGATCACCTGGTTGCGGATGTCCTGCAAGTCGGCGTAAGTCCCGGCCGCATGGATCGTCAGATTCACCCCTCCCGCCTCTTTAATGCCGGTATTGATCAACTTGTTCTGGCTCGACACGAGCTGCACGATCGAATTGGGGTCGACCCCCAAGTTGGCCAGCGTCGCCGTGCTCACGAAGAGGTTCACCACCTCGACCTGTTCGCCGAAAAGGGCCACCTTCTGCACCCCCTCGACCGTCACCAGCTCGGTCTTGAAAAACTGCGCCCAGTTGCGCATATCGTTGTACGTGAAACCCTCGTCGGCTACCAGCCCGTAATAGATGCCGAACACGTCGCCGAAGTCGTCCGCCACGCTGATCTGCGAAGCGCCGCCCGGCAGCTTCGGCTGCACGTTGAGCACCTTGCGCCGCAGCTCGTCCCACTTGACCGGGATGCTCCCCGGCGGCGTGGAGGGCTGGAGCTCGACCGTGATCTTCGACATGCCGAACCAGGATTCCGACTTGATCTTGTAGACGCCGGCCATCGACTGCACTTCGCGTTCGATAGGCTCGGTGATCAGCTGCTCCACCTCTTCGGGCGTAGCGCCCGGATACTGGGTCACCAGCACCACGGTTTTGATGACGAACGGTGCGTCCTCCTTCTTTTCCAGCCCGTCGAACGAGAAGATCCCGCCGATCAGCATGATCGCGAAAAAGAAGTAAAAGACCTTCGGATTGTCCAGCGCGAATTTGGGTATGTTCATAACCTGCTGCCTCCCGCTATTTAAGGACGTTCACTTTCTGGCCTTCCGTCAGCTGGTAAACGCCCGCCGTCACCACCTGCTCGCCCGCCGCAAGTCCCTCCGGGACGATCACCCGGTCGCCGCCCACGAGCCCCTGCGTTTTAACCTGCCGGATGTTCACCTGCGAGGTCTCCGGATCGTACACCCATACATAGGTGCCCGCCTTGTCCGTCGGCGGGTTGAATATGGCCGTGATCGGCACCGTCACATAGGCGTAAAACTCCCTGTTCCGCTCGATCTGTATCTTGACCCGGCAGGCGAAACCCGCTTTGATATTGTATTTGTTGGGATCGAACATCTTGTCCACGATGCGCAGCGTCACGGGGATGCCCGCGCCGTCCACCGACGCGTCCACCACGTCCTTGATCTCGGCCCGGAAATACTCGCCCCGGTAGTTGTCGAACTCGATAAAAATGTTCTTGTTGACCCGGATCAGGTCCACGTCGCTCTCCGGTAAAGTAAAATTCACCTCCAGCAGATCCGGGTTGATGAGCTTGAAGATCGATTCGCCGGTCTGCACTTTCTGGTAATCCTCGACGAACTTTTTCTCGATCGAGCCGGAAAAAGGCGCCTTCAACCGGGTATATTCGAGCTGGTTCAGGGAGTATTCGTAGGCGGACTTCGCCTTGAGGAAATTCGACTGGGCGATCTCGTAGTCCTGCTGCGAAATGGCCTGCTTGGCCAGCAACCGCTTGTTACGTTCCAGGATGGACTGCGCAGTGGTGTACTGCGCCTTGTCGGCCTCGAGCTGCAACCGGAAATCCCCGGGGTCGAGCTGCGCCAGCAACTGTCCCTTTTTGACCTGCGCCCCCTCGGTGACGAAAGTTTTGGTCACCTGCCCGCTCACGCGGAAGGCGAGGTTGGTGTACTGCTCGGCAGAGACCACGCCGACAAAGTCCTTGTCGTAGCTGCTCAGGGAGACCGCCTCGCTCAGCTTCACCGGCCGGACGAAGGTCCGCGGCGTCTGCGCCTGCCAGCAGGAGGTCAGTCCCATCGCGGCCAGCGATAATAGCAGAACTCGTTTTTTCATAGATTGGTTTCGTTTGTTTATCCCGTTACCGGAAATTTCCCGCAATTCCCGTGCCTTTTTCCCGAAAGGCTCCCGCCGCAAGAGTGGGAAACGC
>JAJBVQ010000063.1 GCA_020859745.1 Rikenellaceae bacterium | reverse complement strand
CTGCCCAGCCGGAGCACCGAATCTTCCGGCACTGCCGTGCCATCGGGCAGCATCCGCACCGCCACGCTCTGCCGCAGCGTCCGGAAAGGCACGCCCCTGGCCGAATCCACCTCGTAAAGCAAAATCCGGCTCACCACCGGAGGCACCCGGTCGGCAACCTGAAAAACCTTCTGGGCGATCAGGTTCCGCGGCCTGCCCTGCGCATCGCGGATCTCGAAATGGAGGTGCGGGCCGCCCGATGACCCGGTATTCCCAAGAAAAGCGATCCGCTCGCCCTTGGCCACCGGGAACTGCCCCTTCGCCGGATAGAGATCGACCAGGAACGACTGTTTGGCATACTGCTGCGCACGCACCCACCGCGCAATCTGCGGCGCAAAGGCGTTCAGGTGCCCGTACACCGACGTCTCGCCATTCGGGTGCGTCACGTACAGCACATTCCCGTACCCAGTCGGCGACACCCCCACGCGCGACACATAACCGTCCGCCGTAGCATACACCGGACTCCCCACGCCCTGCAAAGCCTTGATATCCATTCCGGTATGAAAATGATCCGAGCGTATCTCGCCCACATTCCCCGCCAACGTAATGGCGAATCCCACCGGCGAGCGGTAGTACTCCGCCCCGAAGGTTTTCCCGGCGCTTTGTCCGTAGGCCTTTCCGCAGACCACAGCCCACAGGCCCAGGGTCGCCAAAAATATCTTCCGTGGAATCAACATCTTAAATTATTCATTTTCCGTTCCGGAAACAGTCCGGAGCCAGCGGGGGCACGACCAAGCGTAGCGCAGGTGCAGCCCTCCGCTCGGGGTGGCTCCGGGCTGAGCGGCTCTACGAGCCGCACCGACCAACCCCGCTTACCACCGCGCAAAACCCTCGCCGGATCCCCAAAGAACACCAGCCTTCGCCATAACCCGCGCACAAATATCCTTTTGCAAATCACCATCTCGTAAAATCCTCGCCCGGATCGTAGCCGTCGGCCATGATCCGCTCCAATATCTCCTGTATTTCCGAATAGTCGTAGCCCCGCCCCATCGCCCAGCGGAACAGTTTCGTCCGCAAGTCATACGCCCCCTTGGCCTTGTCCCGTTCCCGCAAAAAACGCCGGTAGAGCATCGTTTCCAGTTTGTCCGCCTGCTGTTCCGGCTCGATCTGCTTCACCGCCTCCCCGATAATCTCCTTCGGTATCCCTTTCGCCTTCAGCCCCAATTCTATCTTGCGCCGTCCCCAGCCCGAACAGTTCATCTTCTCCCGCACGTAGGCCTGCGCGTACCGCTCCTCGTCCACGAATTTCTCCTTCACCAGCCGGGCGATGATCGGCTCGTAGTCCTCCTTGTTCATCCGCCACCGGTAGAGTGACCGTTTGATGTCACTGATGCACCGCTCGCTCTTGGCGCAGGTCAGCATCAGCGATTCCAATGCCCGCTCCACACTCTTCGCGGGCTGGGAATAGTCGATGTTTTCGGGCCGTTTTCGCTCCCGCACCCGCTTGTAGCCGGCCTCTTCATCGCCGTAATAGACCATAGTTCTCGTTTTTTAATCAGTCCGTCAGGACTGTGGCCTCAGCGCCGGGCCGCAAAGCGGCCCGGGGGGGCGGCGCGAGGCCAAACCTACCTGGCAATCCCCCGCACCATCCGCTCCCGACCATGAATATCCTTCAAAATTTGCACCGCCTCATACCCCAGTGACAACAATAATTCCTGTATTTCAGCACCATACCGTTCGTTGATCTCGAACCACAACTCGCCGCCCGGTTCGAGCAACGGCAGCCGCGCAATGGCCCGGTAGAACAGCAACGGATCGTCGTCGGGCACGTACAACGCCCCCTCCGGTTCATAACGCACCACATTCGCCCGCATCCCTGCCCGTTCCGAATCCAGCACATAGGGCGGATTGCTCATCACCAGATCGAATCGTTCCCTTTCCGAAGGCATATAGTTCAGCACGTCCCGTTCCACGAACCGCACACGGCCGCCCACACCATGGGTTTCGGCATTGGAAGCGGCCACCGCCAAAGCCCCCGCCGAAATATCCCATGCCTCCACATACGCATCGCGCCACTCCGCCGCCAGCGTCACCGCGAGAGCACCGCTCCCCGTACCGATGTCGAGCACCCGTTTTTTCGGCGAACCGGCCAGTATCTCCCCCGCCAACTGTTCCGTCTCGACCCGGGGGATCAACGTGTCGCGCGTCACTTCGAACGACCGCCCGTAAAATTCCTGTCTGCCGGTCACATACTGCACCGGTTCCCATGCTTCCAGCCGCCGCAGATTCGCCTCCCATTCCCCGCCGCGTTCAAAAACGGAAGAACCATTCATCACCCGTTCCAGACGCCCGATTCCGTATTTATCCTCCAGCAACCGCGCAACGACAGCTTCCGCCTCGCGCGCGCCGTAAAGGGCGGAAAGACGCGCCACAGCATCCCGATATGTCTCCGAAAGGGTCAAAGTCAAGCAAAGATAATGAAAGCCGAGCGGATGCGTTGCATCTTTTGCCGGCATTTGCATCGCAAAGTACAAAATTGCCGAGGCGCATCTTATCTTATGTAAAGATAATTAAATTTGTTGCCATGAAGGAAGAAGCCTATATGAAAAGGTGCCTGGAGCTGGCGGCGCTGGGAGCCGGCAGCGCGTCGCCCAACCCGCTGGTCGGATGCGTGATCGTCCACCAGGGGCGGATCATCGGCGAAGGGTGGCACCGGCAATACGGGGGGCCGCATGCCGAAGTGAACGCCGTGGCCGACGCCGAGGCGAACGGCCACGGCCCGCTCTTACAGGAAAGCACGCTATACGTGAACCTCGAACCGTGCAGCCACTGGGGCAAAACGCCGCCGTGCGCCGACCTCCTTATAGAAAAAGGGATTCCGCGGGTGGTGGTGGGCTGCATCGACTCGTACTGTGAGGTGAGCGGCCGGGGCATTGCAAAAATGCGGGAAGCGGGCATTGACGTGACGGTGGGGATGCTCGAAAAAGAGTGCCTGCATTTCAACCGCCGCTTTTTTACGGCGCAAAACGAAGGCAGGCCGTATATTATCCTGAAATGGGCGCAAACTTCGGACGGGTATCTGGACGCCGTGCGCCCTTCGGCGGAAATCCCGGCGGCCTGGATGACGGGCGAGGCGGCGAAAATACTGGTGCACCGCTGGCGGGCCGAAGAGGATGCAATACTGGTGGGGACGCGCACGGCGTTGCTCGACAATCCCTCGCTGACCGTGCGTGCGTGGCAGGGACGCCATCCGCTGCGGGTAGTGCCCGACCGGCATTTGACCTTGCCGCCGGAACTGAATATCTTCAACGGCGAAGCGCAGACGGTGCTGTTCACAGCCGCCTCGAATAAGGTTGCGGCGAAAAGCCGGTTTGCCGGAAAGCCGAATGTATCGATCGAAATCTTCGGAGATTTGGAAGACCTATTGCAAGCCCTGCGGCGGGAGCCGTACAGGGTGCAGTCCGTCATGATCGAAGGGGGGGCGCAGTTGCTGAACTCGGTCATCGGGACCGGGTTGTGGGATGAGGCGCGGGTTTTCACCGCCCCGATGGCACTGAACGAACTTTACCCGGCTATATTCGTGCCTGATCCCATCGGCATTCCCGCACCGATCCTGCCGGCAACCGCAAAGATCACGGGCGAACTCCCGGCAGTGGGACTGAAAATCTTTGAGCGGGGTTGATCTGCATACAATTTGCCTACCCCATGGTAAGCCGAGTAAGTCACGCGACTCGTCAGAGTCGCCGGGCCTGCCGCCAAGCGCCTTTGGCGCTTCCGCCCCTGGCGGCGGCCCGAATCAAAGAATGGCACAACTCCTTGTCAAAGATGCCGTAGTATATCAAGGCTATACCACCGAGCTCACACCCTGCGGCTGACCGCCGTAAGCCTTGATAGCCAACCGTTTGACCCACACGACAAAACCGCCCGTCAGGATCAGGTTCAGCACCAGCGTCAGTACGGAGATGATCAGCGCCGGGCCGCCGATATTGTACCCCAGTGCGATAAAGATGATCCCGGCCCCCACCTCGCCGCGCGTGAACATCCCCACCGACAAGGCCAGCCGCTCCTCGAACATCCGGTCGCGGTAGAAAAACAGCGGCACCAGTTTCCCGATGTTCGACAAGACCGAAACGATCAGCACGTGGAACGCGATCATCCCCCACGACATCATCGGCTGCGCTCCCAGAATCGAAGGCGCACCGCCCTCGGCCGCCGAACGGGCCGAGAACGCCTCCATGCCGTTCCCCACGAAATACGGCATGCTCAGCCCTACCAAAAGCATGAACAGGAACGACACGCCGGTGGAGACTTTCCGCTCGACGGGCGTGTCGATATGCTTGTGCCGCATCACCATCCCCAGCACGAACGCCGGCAGCAGCACTTCGATATGGATATGGAACAGCCGGTTGACCAGCCACGTCACGAAAATCACCGCCACCGCGTACAGCAATATCGCCCACCACTCCTGTTTCATATCGTACTTGGCGAGCTGCCGCCACCCGAAGCCCAGCAGCACGGTCACCACGGCAAGAATGACGATCACCTCCAGCCGGAAACCCACCATCATGATTTGCAGCGGGATCATCAGCAGGATGGTGTCCAGGTCGTCGAAGATCGCCATATCCCCGCCGAGGTCGGGGCCGCGAAACGGCTCAGGAGCAGGCTCTCTTTCCAGGCGTCCCAGTCGCCGTGATAGGAGCCGGGCAGTAACACGAACACATAATAGACCGCCACCAGGATCCACGGCAGCGCCGCCGTCGCCATGGCGATAAAATAGTCGCTCACATAGCCCCGCCAGCGGGCCTTGTCGACCTCGAACTCGCGGCCGACGTTGATCATAATGAATGCCAGGCAGATATAGAGCAGTATGTCCGTCACCCCTTTGAACGAAGCGTAGCTCTCCCCCGCCATCAGCGTGGGAAGGGTCTGCGAGGCCGCCAAGCCCAGGATCAGGAAAAAAGAGAACAGGAGTATTTTACGCATATATCTAAACTAATCGTTGTATTCCGATAATAATTTCTCCAATTTAGCCGGGGTCAGTATCTCGTGTGTGCGGAACGCGCCGTCCACAAAAACACTGTATGCCGTCACCGGGCAACAGTGTCCCTGCGCCTGTTCCGCAGCAGTTATGCGGTGCGTTCGGACCGGTATTCCGGACGCCTCGATCACCGGTTTCAGCAACCCGATGTAAGGAACCGTGAACGGACACTGCGCGGTATAGAAAATATCGACTCCCCGAATATCATCATCCCCCATGTTCGACGTTCTCGCGCCCTCCGCGAAACGGGGCAACCCGTCCGCCGGGACATTTTCCCCGCCGAACATTTTGACCATCAATTCGAAATAAGGTTCCGCCGTATCGCAGACCGCGAATCCCTGTTTCATCAGGAATTTCCTGTCATCCCGGTAAGTCCTCTTTTTCGGACTCGAAATTATCAGAATCCCCTTCATCCCCCGCCCCCTGAC
>JAJBVQ010000272.1 GCA_020859745.1 Rikenellaceae bacterium | reverse complement strand
AGACGCGGCATAACGAAGTGGCCCCGAACCAGTTCGAGCTGGCCCCGATCTACGAAGAAACCAACCTCGCCAACGACCATAACCAACTGCTGCTCTCGACTATCCGGGAGGTAGCCCGCAAGCACTGCTTCCGCTGCCTGTTACACGAAAAGCCCTTCAAGGGGATCAACGGCTCCGGGAAACACAACAACTGGTCGCTGGGAACCGACACGGGCGTCAACCTCCTTTCGCCGGGCAAGACGCCGCAGGAGAACCTGCAATTCGTCACCTTCCTGGTGAATATCCTGATGGCCGTGTATAAATACAACGGCCTGTTGAAAGCTTCGGTGATGAGCGCGACAAATGCCCACCGATTGGGGGCCAACGAAGCCCCGCCCGCGATCATCTCCGTCTTCCTCGGCTCGCAGATCAGCAAGGTGCTGGACAGTATCGAGGCCAGCAAATCGGAGGAGGCGATCGTGATGGACGGCAAGGCCGGATTCAGGCTGAGCGGCATCGCCCATATCCCGGAGCTGATGCTAGACAACACCGACCGCAACCGCACCTCCCCGTTCGCCTTTACGGGAAATCGGTTCGAGTTCCGCGCCGTCGGTTCGTCGGACAACTGCGCCGATGCGATGATCACGCTGAACACGGCGGTGGCGGCCCAGCTCGCCGAGTTCAAAAAAGCTGTCGATAAAGAGATCAAAAAGGGAACCAAGACCGAAAAGGCGATCTTCGCCGTCCTGAAAAAGTACATCAAAGCCTGCAAACCGATCCGCTTCGACGGCAACGGTTACAGCGAGGAGTGGAAAGTGGAGGCGGCCAAACGCGGGCTGGACGTCGAGACCAGCGTACCGCTGATCTTCGACCGCATTATCGAGCCGCGCAGCGTGGGGATGTTCACCGACATGGGCGTGCTGAGCAGCGTCGAGCTGCACGCGCGGGCCGAGGTCAAGATGGAGACCTACACCAAAAAGATCCAGATCGAGGCACGGGTACTGGGAGATTTGGCCATGAACCACATCCTGCCGGTGGCCTCGCGCTACCAGAGCATGCTGCTGGACAAGACGGCCAAATTTGCCGGCATCTTCCCCGAAGAGGAGGCCGCCGCGCTGGCCGAACAGGACCGCGAGCTGATCGTCAAACTGGCCGGCCACATGAAAGAGGTGCAGCGGCAGGTCGAGGAGATGGTCGAAGCCCGCAAGGTGGCCAACCGGATCTGCAACGAGCGCGACAAGGCCATCGCCTACCACGATACCATCGCCCCCATGCTGGAGACCATCCGTTACCACATCGACAAACTGGAGCTGATTGTGGACAACGAGATGTGGCCGCTGCCCAAGTACCGGGAACTTTTATTCCTCCGCTAACCTGTACCGAATGAAAGAGAAACAAAAGAACAGTCCCCCGCAAGGGGGGCTTTATTCGCCCGGATACGAGCACGACGCCTGCGGCGTGGGCTTCGTCGTCCACCTGAAAGGCGACCGCAGCCACGACATTATCGACGCCGGGCTGAAGGTGCTCGAACATATGAACCACCGCGGGGCCGAAGGGGCTGACAGCCGCGACGGCGACGGGGCCGGGATCATGACCCAGATCCCCCATGAATTCATCCTCCTGCACGGCATTCCGGTGCCCGAGCGGGGCAAGTACGGCACGGGGCTGGTTTTCCTGTCGAAAGACCCGGCGCGGCAGCAGCGGCAGATGGAGCTGGTGCGGCGCGAGGTCGGGCGGCAGGGCTTAGTCCTGATGCACGTGCGCGACGTTCCCGTGGACTCCTCGGTTCCGGGGCCGAACGCTTCGGCCACGGAACCGGCTATCCGGCAGCTGTTCGTCACCGGCGACCACGGCGACTCGCTCGAACGCAAACTCTACCTCGTGCGCAAGCATATCGAACGGGAGGCCGCCGACGGGCTTTACGTCGTGAGCCTCTCGTCGCAGCGCATCGTCTACAAGGGGATGCTCTCCTCGCTCCAGCTGCGCGACTACTTTCCCGACCTGAGCGACCCGTACTACACCAGCGCCATCGCGCTGGTGCATTCGCGCTTCTCGACCAACACCTTTCCCCGGTGGGATCTGGCGCAGCCCTTCCGCATGTTGGGCCACAACGGCGAGATCAACACCATCGGCGGCAACCGGAGCTGGATGCTGGCCCGCGAGCCGCTGCTGCATTCCGGAACGCTCGGCGCGGCGGCGGATATAGCCCCTCTGATCCAGCCGGGGATGAGCGACAGCGCGTCGCTCGACAACGCGCTGGAGTTCTTCGTGCAGGCCGGCATGTCGCTGCCCCATGCGCTGGCGATGATGGTGCCGGAGAGCTTCAACGCCAAGAACGCCATTTCGCGCGAGCTGAAAGGATTTTACGACTACCACAGCATCTTTATGGAGCCGTGGGACGGCCCGGCGACCATCCTTTTTTCCGACGGGCGGTATGTCGGCGGGATGCTCGACCGCAACGGCCTGCGCCCGGCCCGGTACCTGATAACCGACGATGACGTGATGGTCGCGGCTTCCGAGACCGGCGTGCTGGACGTCGATCCGGCCCGCATCCGCGAGCGCGGGCGTTTCCGGCCCGGCAAGATGCTGCTGGTCGATACGCAGGAGGGGACGCTCAAATACGACGCCGAGGTCAAAGCCGAACTGGCGGCGGCACACCCTTACGCGCAGTGGATCGAGCGGCAGCGGGTGACACTCGGCGAGATCCGCTCCGGACGCCGGGTGGCCCGTTCCGTCGAGGGGTACGGGCGGATGCTCCGCGCCTTCGGCTATACGGCCGAGGATATCGAAAAGGTGATCCTGCCGATGGCGGAGTTGAGCCGCGAACCGCTCGGGTCGATGGGCAACGACACGCCCCCGGCGGTGTTGTCCGAAAAACCGCATCGGCTGTTCGACTATTTCCGCCAGAAATTCGCGCAGGTCACCAACCCGCCCATCGACCCGCTGCGCGAGGAGCTGGTGATGTCGCTCACGGGCTATATCGGAGCCATCCGCAGCGACCTGCTGACCCCCAAAGAGGAGCACTGCAAGGTCGTACGGCTCTTCAACCCGTTGATTACCAACCGCGAGCTGGATATTCTCCAACACCTGGAGTACAAAGGGTTCTACACCACCCGGCTCTCGATGCTCTTCCCGGCCGGCGGCGGGGCCGAAGGGCTGGCCGACACGCTCGACCGGCTTTGCGCCGAGGCCGAAAAGGCGGTGGACGAAGGGAAGAACTACATCATCCTGAGCGACCGGGGCGTGTCGGCGGAGCGGGCGCCCGTGCCGTCGCTGCTGGCGCTGTCGGCTATTCATCATTACCTGATCCGTAAGGGGAAGCGGGCACAGACGGCCCTGATCGTCGAGTCCGCCGAGCCGCGCGAGGTGATGCACATCGCCCTGCTTATCGGCTTCGGGGCCAGCGCCGTCTGCCCTTACATGGCTTTCGCCGTGCTGGACCGGTTGGTGCATGAGAAAAAGGTGCAGCTCGATTACGAAACCGCCGAGGCGCACTACATCAGGGCTATCGACAAAGGGCTGTTGAAGATCATCTCGAAAGCGGGCATCTCGACGATCCGCAGTTACCGGGGCGCGCGGATGTTCGAGAGTTTCGGGCTGGCCTCGGAATTGCTGGAACGGTATTTCGACGGGATGCTCTCCCCGGTGGAGGGGGCGTCGCTGGCCGATGTCGCCGATGCGACGCTCAAAGCCCACGCCGAAGGATTGGGGGCGGACGAACCGGAAGGCGGGTTGGCCGACGAGGGGTTCTATATCTATCGGAAAGGGGGCGAGCAGCATGCCTGGACTCCGAAGATGGTCGCCGCGCTGCGGCAGGCCGTCGCAACCGGGTCGGAGGAGAAATACGAACAGTTCTCCGCGCTGGCCGATGCGCCGGAGCATCCCGTATTCCTGCGGAACCTGCTGAAATTCCGGGAAACGGAGGTTGTACCGGTCGAAACCGTGGAGCCGGCTTCGGAGATTATGAAGCGGTTCGCGGCGGGGGCCATGTCGTTCGGGTCGATCAGCCGCGAGGCGCACGAGGCTATCGCGGTGGCGATGAACCGCATCGGCGGCCGGAGCAACACGGGCGAGGGGGGCGAGGACCCCGGACGGCTCCGCTCGGAGGCCCGCAGCGCCATCAAACAGGTGGCATCGGGCCGCTTCGGGGTCACGGCGGAGTACCTGGTCAATGCCGACGAGATACAGATCAAGGTCGCGCAGGGGGCCAAGCCGGGTGAAGGCGGCCAGCTGCCGGGCTACAAAGTGGACGAACTGGTGGCCCGCACGCGCCATTCGTTGCCGGGGATCACGCTGATCTCTCCGCCGCCGCACCACGATATTTACTCGATCGAGGATCTCGCGCAGCTGATCTTCGACCTGAAGAACGTCAATCCGGCGGCGCGGATCAGTGTCAAGCTGGTTTCGGCGCAGGGGATCGGCACGGTGGCAGCGGGTGTGGCCAAGGCCAAGGCCGACATGATCGTGGTGAGCGGAGGTGACGGCGGTACCGGGGCCAGTCCCGCCAGTTCGATCCGGTACGCCGGGATGCCGTTCGAGCTGGGGTTGGCCGAGGTGCAGCAGACCCTGATGCGCAACGGCCTGCGGGGCCTGGTGGCCCTGCAGGCCGACGGACAGCTCAAGACCGGGCGCGACGTGGTGGTCGCCGCGATGCTGGGGGCGGAAGAGTTCGCCTTCGCCACCGCGCCGCTGGTCGCGCTGGGGTGCGTGATGGACCGCAAGTGCCATTCAAACCGCTGTCCGGTGGGCATCGCCACGCAGGATCCGGCGTTGAGGGAGAAATTCCGCGGTTCCGTGGACGCCGTGGTGAACTATTTCACCCTGTTGGCCGGGGACGTGCGGCGGCATTTGGCGGCGCTGGGTTTCACGAAACTGGAGAATATTATCGGCCGTACCGACCTGTTGGAGCAGGTGCCGTCCGAAGGTTTGGATCTGGGGCGCCTGTTGTGGCGGGTCGGGGAAGGCGCCGTGCGGCAGGAGTCGGCGGTGCCGCGGACGGTCGAGAATCCGCTGGACGACGAGATCCTGCGGCGGGCCGTTCCGGCACTGGGCGGCGGCGAGCCGGTGCAGATGTCGCTCCGGGTGACCAACACCGACCGTTCCGTCGGTGCGCGGCTCGCGGGCGAAGTGGCGCGGCGTTACGGCGGCGAGGGGCTGTTGCCGGGTACCGTGACGGTCAACCTGACGGGTTCGGCGGGCCAGAGTTTCGGGGCGTTCCTGACGCGGGGCGTGACGCTGAACCTCGAAGGGGATGCGAACGACTATCTGGGCAAGGGGCTTTCGGGCGGCCGGATCGTGGTGCGTCCGGCTGCGGGGGCCCATTTTAAACCGCAGGACAACACGATCGCCGGAAATACGTTATTATACGGCGCCACCTCGGGCGAGGTTTATATCAACGGCCGGGCGGGGGAGCGTTTCGCGGTGCGCAACAGCGGGGCGGTGGCGGTGGTCGAAGGGCTATCGCGGTGGCGATGCACCGCATCGGCGGCCGGAGCAACACGGGCGAGG
>JAJBVQ010000088.1 GCA_020859745.1 Rikenellaceae bacterium | reverse complement strand
CGTTCCGAGACCAAAGCCGCTTGCGAGCTTTGGCGAGGTAGCACGAGGAAGCCGTCAGGCAAACCGCTTTGCGGTAACGAGAACCAGAAAAACTTTTTGAGATGCTAACGCATCTCTTGGGCCTGCCGGATACCCTATTTTGGCGCGGCGAATGGGGCCGGAGCCAGCGGAGCCGCAAATGAGCATCGCGAATATTGCGGCCCTCCGCTGGCTCCGGACCGGCCGCTGACGCGGAAACCGGAAGAAAAAGCGGCAGCCCTCTCTAACCCAAAGAAAGGGTACAGAATAAACGGACGGTTAAAAAGTCGTACCTTTGTGGCAGTAAAAAAACGTAACCGCATGGCCAACAAGACCTTCGCCAAAATACGGAACTATATCAAAGACCCCGCCCATCACCGGCGCATCACCATCGTATTCTGGTGCGTCGTCGCCGCGCCCGCAGCCATACTCGGCCTGTTGCTGCTTTTGATCGGCTTCGGGGCGTTCGGCAAGCTCCCCACCTTCGAAGAGCTCGAAAATCCGCGCAGCAACCTCGCCACCGAAGTGATCTCCGCCGACGGCAGGAATATCGGCAGCTTCTTTATTGAAAACCGCTCCTACGTCGATTACGGCGACCTGTCGCCGAGCTTGGTGGCGGCCCTTGTGGCTACAGAGGATGCCCGTTTCTACAGCCATTCCGGTATCGACTTCCAGGGCCTGGCCCGCGTCGGGGTCAAGACCGTGCTGTTGGGCGACCGCGGGCAGGGCGGCGGATCGACGATCAGCCAGCAGTTGGCCAAGAACCTCTATCCGCGCGACACCACCAACAGCTCCGGCCTGGTCAAAGCCGGGAAACTGGTGATCGCCAAGCTCAAAGAGTGGATCACCGCCGTGATGCTCGAACACAACTACACCAAAGAGGAGATCGTGGCCATGTACCTCAATACCGTCGAGTACGGCTCCAACGCTTACGGTATCAAGTCGGCCGCCGCCACCTTCTTCAATAAAACCCCTGCCGAGCTGGCCCCCGAAGAGGCGGCCATGCTCGTGGGCGTGGTGAACGCCCCGAGCCGGTACAGCCCCAAGCGGAACCCCGAGCGGGCGCTCCGGCGGCGCAACACGGTGATCGAGCGTATGGGGAGCGCCGGATTCCTGACCAAAGCCGAAGTGAAAGAGCTGACCGCCAAACCGATCAAGCTCGACTACCACCCCGTGTCTCACAACGAAGGGACGGCCACCTATTTCCGCGAAATGCTCCGACAGTATATGACGGCCAACGAGCCCCAGCGCAGGCAGTTCGCGACCGACTGGGATTACGAGCAGGATATGAAGCGGTGGCAGAACGATCCCCTTTACGGCTGGTGCAACAAAAACACGAAAGCCGACGGGACGCCGTACAACCTCTACAAAGACGGACTCAAAATCTACACCACCGTCGACTCCCGGATGCAGCGGTACGCCGAGGAGGCGGTCGAGGAGCATATGAGCAAAACGGTACAGCCGCTCTTCGACAGGCAGCGCAAGGCCCACAAGACGATATTCTACGGGATCAACAAGACCGAGGAGGAGAAGATCGTCCGCCGGGCGATCCTCCAGAGCGACCGCGGGATCGCCATGAAACGGGCCGGCATGGGCGAAGAGCGTATCCTGGCGGAGTTCGGGAAACCGGTGCCTATGACGGTCTTCACTTATGCCGGCGACCGGGACACGACCCTCTCGCCCAAGGATTCGATTCTCCACATGAAGTCCCTCCTGCGGGCGGGTTTCATGGCGATGGATCCTTCGACAGGCTATGTGACCGCTTACGTGGGCGGCACCAATTTCCGCAACTTCAAGTACGACATGGTGCACCAGGGCAAACGGCAGGTCGGCTCTACGATCAAGCCGTTCATCTACACCTTCGCTTTCGATATGCTGGGGTATAACCCCTGCACGCTGGTGCCCAACTCGCCGGTAACGATCGAGACGGCCCAGGGGCCGTGGTCGCCCAAGGAAGCGAGCAACGTGCCGCAGGAGGGGGAATTGCACCCGCTCTACTGGGGGCTGGCCAACAGCCGCAACAACTACTCGGCCTGGATCATGAAACAGTCGCAGCCGCAGGCGGTGGCCGACATGATCCACAAGATCGGGGTCAGCAGTTATATCGACCCGGTCTACGCCCTCTGTCTCGGTACGCCGCAGGTGTCGGTGTTCGAAATGGCCGGGGCGTTCAGCACGTTCGCCAACCGCGGGGTGCATACCGAGCCCTTTTTCGTGACGCGCATTGAGGATAAGCAGGGCAACGTGCTGGCCTCTTTCTCGCCACAGACCCACGATGCCATCAGCGAGCAGACGGCTTATACCATGCTGGACATGCTCAAACGGGTGGTCACCTCGGGTACGGGGGGGCGGCTGGGCTACCAGTTCGGTTTCCGGGGCGATATCGGCGGTAAGACGGGGACGACGAACAGCAACGCGGATGCGTGGTTCATGGGGGTGACGCCGCGTGTGGTGGCCGGAACGTGGGTAGGGGGCGAGGATCCCGCGACGCACCTGCTGAGCGGGGCGGACGGGTCGCGCGTAGCCTTGCCGATCTTCGGGATCTTCATGACGAAGGTGTATAAAGACAAGTCGCTGGGGATCACCATGGAGGATAAGTTCATGGAGCCGATCGGCGTGGTCAAGTACGACTGCGACCCGCAGCAGGCCATTTCGGCGGCTGTGGCGGGGGCGCCGGGCGAAGGCGGGGGCGACGAATTTTTCCAGTAAACCGATTTACCGGCAATTATGCAACAATATTTAGACTTGCTGCGGCATGTCCGCGACAACGGCGTCCGCAAGAGCGACCGCACGGGAACCGGCACGGTCAGTGTCTTCGGCTACCAGATGCGGTTCGACCTTGCGGAGGGCTTTCCGTGCCTGACCACCAAGAAGCTGCACCTGCGTTCGATCATCCACGAGCTGCTGTGGTTCCTGAGCGGGGATACCAATATCAAGTACCTGAACGACAACGGTGTGACGATCTGGGACGAGTGGGCGGATCCGGCGGGCGACCTGGGGCATGTCTACGGCTACCAGTGGCGCAGCTGGCCGACGCCGGACGGCGGCCATATCGACCAGATCCGGCAGCTGGTCGATTCGCTGAAGAACAATCCGGACAGCCGCAGGCACATCGTCAGCGCGTGGAACGTGGCGGACATCCCGAACATGGCTTTGCCGCCGTGCCATGCTTTGTTCCAGTTCTATGTGGCGGATGGGAAACTGAGCTGCCAGCTTTACCAGCGCTCGGCCGACCTCTTCCTGGGGGTGCCGTTCAACATCGCCTCTTACGCTTTGCTGACGATGATGATGGCGCAGGTGACAGGCCTCGAACCGGGCGAGTTCATACATACGCTGGGGGACACCCATATCTACCTGAACCACCTGGAGCAGGTGGAAACGCAGCTTTCTCGAACACCGCGCGCGCTGCCGACCATGCGGATCAATCCGGAGGTGAAGGATATCTTTGGTTTCAATTACGAGGATTTCTCGCTGGAGGGCTACGATCCGTGGCCGGGCATCAAAGCCCCGATCTCGGTATAACGATCCTTTATTTGTACGCTTTTCATGTGGTTGGAGGCAACCGTCAGGCAAACCGCTTTGCGGTAATAAAGAACCAAAAAAACTTTCAAGGATGCTTGCGCATCCTAAATCTATCACAGCCTCACTTTTGGCGCAACAGGTGGGGCGTCAAGCCCTTCGGGCTAGCCCCACCCGTTCGCCAAGATATAAGGATTTCGGCAGACTGAGGAGTAGCGCAGCTGGCTCAAAAGTCTTTTGGGTACCTTTTCTTCAGAATCGAGCAACGTTCCGAGACCAAAGACCGCTGGCGGGCATTGGCGAGGTAGCGCGAGAAAACCGAAGGTAAAAGGTACGGTTGCCTCCAGCCCGATGAAAAGCTTACAAATAAAAGATCAGATTACCAATATGCCCGGATTGCACGAGATCATCGAACGCGAGTACCGTGGCTGCGGCTTTTCGGCCGCAGCCACGGTCGCTTTCACGTTGCTCGAAGAGGAACGCGAAAGGTTCGCCGGGTGGCTCGGCAAAGGCTATGGGGCCGATATGGACTATTTGGGCCGGTCGGCGGAGTACCGGCACGACCTGCGGCGACTTTTCCCGGAGGTGCGGAGCATCGCGGTCACGCTGACTTCGTATCGGCGACCGCCGGAGGTTCGCCAGTCCGACGGCGTGCCGCGCATCGCCCGTTTCGCGTGGAGCGACGATTATCACGATATTATCAAAGGCAACCTGCGGAGGTTATTGGAAACCGTCCGGAGCTACCAAGGATTCGGCGGAGTGAAGGGCCGGGCGGTGGTGGACAGCGCCCCGGCTTTCGAACGGGCATGGGCCGTACGTGCCGGATTGGGCTGGGTTGGACGCAGTTCGATGCTGATCCATCCGGAGCTGGGGAGCTTTACGCTCATCGGACTCTTGTTGCTGGATGCGCCGCTGCCCGAAGGTTTTGTTCCGCCCCGGCGGGTACCTGACGGATGCGGGAGCTGCCGCAGGTGCATGGACGCCTGCCCGACGGGAGCTATCGTGGCGCCGCACACCGTGAATGCGGGCCGCTGCATCTCCTACCAGACGATCGAGCGGCGCGAAGCGGTTTCGAAGGAGATCCGCCCTGCGTTGGCCGGGCGCATTTTCGGCTGCGACCGCTGCATGGAGGTTTGTCCTTATAACAACCGGGAGGAGATGCCACTAATGCCCGAAAACGCGGGACTGGATGCGGTGCCGCAGCGGATGGGGATCACGGCCGGTGAATGGCGCACGATGACGGAAACGGAATTCAAAGCCCGGTTCGGCGGAAGTCCTTTGCTGCGGGCCGGGCTGGAGAAGCTGAAAAGCTCGCTCTAAGAGCAGCGGTGGGTCCGGAAAGTGTAGAACCGCTGAGCCAGGTAGCTGAACACGGTGGTGACGACCTGGATAGCGGCATACGAGGGCGAAGGATAGAAGCCGAGCACCTCGACGAGCAGTTTCAACCCGAAGTAGTTGATCCCGATATTGACGGCCACGACCTGCGCGTACCGGAACAGCTGCTTGGCGCCATGCACTTCGGATTTCCCGAAGGCGATGTTGCGCGCGAGGTAAAAGCCGGTGAAAAAGGTGACCACGAAGGTGATCAGGAATGCAAGTATGGGTGCAGAGACCACCACGATGCCGAAATCGGTGTCGCGCTTGTCGAGTACGTAGTTGAAGCAGAACCAGTAGAGAACCATATTGAACAGGAGGTTCAGGCCGCCGGCGAAGGCGTAACGGAAGGTCTCCTGGGGTATGATCCGCCGAAGGGGCTTTATATAGAAAAGGTCTACGAAACGGGTGATGATTCTGCGCATATTACAAAAGTACATCTTTTTTACCGTTCGGTTATTCACTACCCGCCGCATGGAACCGTACCTTTTACCTTCGGTTTTCTCGCGCTACCTCGCCAAAGCCCGCCAGCGGTCTTTGGTCTCGGAACGCTGCTCGATTCTGAAGAAAAGGTACCCAAAAGACTTTTGAGCCAGCTGCGCTACTC
>JAJBVQ010000196.1 GCA_020859745.1 Rikenellaceae bacterium | reverse complement strand
TCAACTATCCCTATTTCGACTAGTGCACAGCGGATTTCAAGGCGTTTACAGACCGTGCGGCAACAGAGGGAAGCGGTACGCGTGCCTATTATACCACGCGCGAGCTGACGATCAAGGTGCCGGAGATATGGGCTTTGCGCAGTCTGGGGAGCGAGGTGATCCACGACGGGCCGGGCAGGGATGCTAAGACTTTGATCCACCCGAACGGGCCGAACCGATGGTTGGTGGACAACTTCGGCGACCATTTCATCCCGGCGTGGTTCAATGCCTTTCGGGAAGGCAAGTACAAGGGCGAGATGGACATCTCGGTCATCACCACGCCCGACTCGCGATGGAACAACTACTACCTCGAAGGACTGGCCTGGATGATCCGCAACTACGGGCTGCGGGGCGTCTACATCGACGACAGCGCGCTGGACCGCGAGACACTCAAACGGGCGCGACGCTTACTGGACGCCGACGGCGTGCGGCGGCAGATCGACATCCATTCGTGGAACCACATGAACGAGTGGGCGGGCTATGCCAATTCGCTGCATATGTACCTCGACCTGCTGCCTTACGTGGATCGCACCTGGCTGGGCGAGGGCTTTGGGGCCAACAATGCGCCGGACTTCTGGCTGGTGGAGATGTCGGGTATCCCGTTCGGGCTGATGAGCGAAACGCTGGACGCGCACAACGTATGGCGGGGCATGGTTTACGGCATGGCGCCGCGCCTGCCGTGGAGCGGAAATCCGGTGCCGGTATGGAAGCTGTGGGATGCCGTGGGGATGAAGGATGCGGTGATGTACGGCTGGTGGGATCCGGCGACGCCGGCCTCGACCGACAACGCTAACGTATTGGTAACGGCTTACAAACTGCCGGGCGGCAAGGCGTTGCTGGCGGTGGCGAACTGGACGGACGAGCCGCAAACGGCTACGCTGTCTTTGGATATTGCCAAACTGGGTTTCACGCCGTCGCGCACCGCGCTGCCGGAGGTCGAAACGCTGCAAACGGCGGCAGATATAGACTTGTCGCAGCCGGTGACGGTCGAAGGAGGTAAGGGGATGTTTATTTTGGTGGAATAAACACGAAGCCAGCGGAAGGCAAGACTAAGCGAAGCGCGGGTTGCAGCCCTCCGCCGGGGGTGGCTTCGTGCTGACATAAAAACCTCTGAAACGGTTCAATTCAATGGATATACTACGCAAACAGTTCCTGCGCCATGTGGGGCAGACTTCGGACGCGCCGCTGATGATCGAGGTGGCGCGGGCCGAGGGGATCTATTTCTACACGCCGCCCACGCCGGAGTTTCCGCAGGGAAAACGGTACGTTGATTTAGTATCGGGCGTCTCGGTCAGCAACGTGGGGCATGGCAACCGGCAAGTGGTGGAGGCGGTGTGCGCGCAGGCGCGGGACTATATGCACATTATGGTCTACGGGGAGATGGTCGAACGGCCGCAGGTGAAATATGCGGCGGCAATCGCCGGGTTGCTGCCGGAGCCGCTGGAGAGCGTCTATTTCGTCAATTCGGGCGCGGAGGCGGTGGAGGGGGCGTTGAAACTGGCGAAACGGTACACGCACCGCACGGAGATCGTTTCGTTCCGCAACGCCTACCACGGTTCGACGCACGGGGCGATGAGCGTAATGGGCGACGAATTCTTCGTGGGGGCTTACCGGCCGCTGCTGCCGGACACGCGCAAACTGCGGTACAACTGTTTCGAGGACTTGGAACAGATCACGGAACGGACGGCGTGCGTACTGGTCGAGCCGGTGCAGGGCGAGAGCGGGGTGAATCTGCCTGTGCCGGGATTTCTGGAAGCGTTGAGGGAACGTTGCTCGGCGGTGGGTGCGCTGCTGATCTTCGACGAGATACAGACGGGGTTCGGGCGCAGCGGGGCGATGTTCGCGATGCTGAAATACGGAGTGACGCCGGACATCGTCTGCCTGGCGAAGGCGCTGGGCGGAGGGATGCCGCTGGGGGCGTTCGTTTCGTCGAACGGGATCATGGCCGGATTCCAAAGCGATCCGCCGCTGGGCCATATCACGACGTTCGGGGGCCATCCGGTCTGCTGCGCGGCGGGATTGGCGGCGCTGACCTATATTCAGGAGCTTGGTCTGGCGGAACAGGCCGAGGCGAAAGGGCAACTGTTCGAAGAGTTATTGAAAGGCCACCCGGGGGTGCGGGAGATCCGGCGCAGCGGGCTGCTGCTGGCGGTAGAGCTGGGCGAGTCGGAACGGTTGTTCAAAGCGATGGGATTGCTGAAAGAGGCGGGCTACCTGTCGGATTGGTTCCTGTTCTGCGACACGGCGTTCCGCATCTCGCCGCCGCTGACCATCGCCGAACAGCAAATACGGGAGTGCTGTGAGGATATCCGCGCCGAAGTATTGGACAAACTTTGACTTTTCACCTTATGGAACGGACTCTCTTTAAGTGTACGGTCGACCGGAAGAACCGGATCGTCACAACGGTTGTCATTCTGCCGATAGTCGTTATCGCCGTGGCTATCTGGTTGACATCCCCCGGAGGCAGCGGAGGATGGATAGCCACTATCGTGCTGCCGGCCATCATGGGGATCACCGCCGCGGTCGTGTACGGCAACCTGCCGCGGGAAATGGCGGTAACGCAGGAAGCTATTGTACTGAAATGCCCGTTCGGCACCAAGATCATTTTGCGCAACGCGGAGACGGAGGTACGCCGGGTGCGGGACACGGAGATGCGGGGACTGTGGCGCAAATGCGGTTCGGACGGCGTGTTCGGCAAATGGGGCCTCTTCGCTTCGAAACGCTATCCCCGGGTGCATTTCTACGCCAAACGGAGCAGGCGCGACTGGATACTGGTCAAAAGCGCGGGGCAGGTTTATGTGCTCGCGCCGGACGATCCGGACGCGTTCCTGGAATTATTTTCATAACGCGATGGTACGAAAAAAGCCGCTCCCTAGGGAGCGGCTTTTTCATTTGCGTTTACCGAGACGATTATTTCGGATCGAGTGTGTCGCCGATCTTCTTGGCCAAATACTGGTAGTGCGCCTTCACCGCGGGGTCGGACGACGAAGCCCCTTTGAGGCGGTTTTGCAGCGTGCGCAGCTCGTAGATCACCCTCGACTCCACCGCTCCGGTATTGATGGTGTTCGAAACACCCGGCTTCGGCACCAGCGTGAGCAGGCGATTCACATAGAGGGTCTGCAACCCGCGGCGGTACAGGTCGGGAGCAGCGCCCGTCGAAAGCTCGCGCATAATGCTCCGGTTCAGGTCGCCGAACAGATCCGTCATCGTATAGGCATTCTTACCCAGTGCGGATTCCGCTTTGTACAAGTTACCGAGCACCCGGTTGTTAACCAAGGCATTGAGTCCGGACGCCTGTACCGATGCGATGACTTCCGGAGCGCTCATGCCGGTCTTGCCGTTGATATTCTCGTCGATCAGCCACGACGGCGTGTTGAACAGGTTGCGGTCGAGGAATGCCATCGCCTCCTTCTGCTTGGCCTTTTCCACATAGACATACACCGGGCCGCCCTGTTCCACCGTCTTCGGCGTTTCATAGATCCCGCCGACCCACTTGGCCACATGGCCGTTATAGCGCATGAACTGCGTCATCACTTCGCGGTAAAGGTCGCGCAGGTTGGCGTACCCCTCGTTCGGCGTGCGCGTCCATTCGGGAATCCCCGCCAGCACGAATTTCAGGTTTTTGATCCCCAGTTCGTTGGCTTTCATCTGGTTGTCGCCGAGGTCTTCATTCTGTTCGCGCGGGTCATTCGGGTTGGTCTCCGTACCGAACCACAGGCGCGGATTTTTCAGTTTGGCGATCACCCATTTGTTCAGCGTGTCAGCTTCGGCTTCCGGCGTTTTCAGATCGGGAAAACGGCGATAGCCCCACTCGATTGCCCATTTGTCGTAGTCGCCGATACGCGGGTAGAGCAACTCCCTGCGGATACCGTCCTCCGGCTGCGCCACGTAGTTGAAGCGGGCATAGTCCATAATCGACGCCGTGTGGCCGTTCTTTTCGAGGAACGAAGCGCTGCGCAGGCTGTCCACCGGCGTCATGGCCGACGAACCGTAGTTATGCCGGAGGCCCAGCGTGTGCCCCACTTCGTGCGACGACACGAAACGGATCAGGTCGCCCATCAACTTATCATCGAAGACCATCTTCCGGGCCCCCGTATCGCTCGGCGCCGCCTGGATCATATACCAGTTGCGCAGGAGCTGCATCACGTTGTGGTACCAGTGGATATGGCTCTCCATAATCTGTCCCGTGCGCGGGTCGCTCACGTGCGGCCCCATGGCATTAGCCACGTTCGACGGCATATAGACGATGGCCGAGTAACGGGCATCCTCCAGACTCCACGTGGAGTCCTCCTCCGGCGTCGGAGCTTCCTTGCCGATAATGGCGTTCTTGAAACCGGCCTGTTCGAACGCCGCCTGCCAGTCGTTCACCCCGGCGATCAGGTAGGGCACCCATTTTTTCGGGGTGGCCGGGTCGATATAGAAAACGATGGGCTTGGCCGGCTCCACCAACTCGCCGCGCTTGTAGGCCTCCACGTCTTCCGGTTTCGGCTCCAGCCTCCAGCGGGTGATCATCCGGATGTCCTTGATCCCCTGCGGGTTCTTATCGTAGTCGATGTAATTGTCCGTAAAGAAGCCCACGCGCGGATCGAAATAGCGCGGCTGCATCGGCACCTCGGGCAGCAGGATCAGCGAGCTGTTGATCTCGTAAGTGGCCGGCATCGGACTCGGTTTGAAGTTCGGATTATTGCTTTTCGGCGTGATGAAGTAGCTACGGGTGCTCTTCATTTCGATGTTTTCCGGGAAAGCCTTGACCCCCACGATGTAGGATTTGTCTTTCTGGAAACCGCCGATGTTCATGTTCAGCTTATAGTAGTTGTCGAAGCCGGTCAGCTCGGTGTCGCTGCCGATGAAGTCCGTCACATCCACCAGCACGGAGTCTTTGGCTTTGTTGGTACCTTTGATCTCGAACGAGGTGACGATCGGCTGCAAGTTCGAGCGCATCACCGCCCGGTACATATCCCCGGTGGTGTCGCGCGGCATTTCGGTGGTCGAGACATTTTCGACGAAGAGTTTTTTGCCGTCGGGCGACTGTTTGAACCGGACCATATTACCGCCGATCGGGTCGCCGGCGTAACCGAAGAAGCCTTGCCGCATATCGGCCGCTGCCTTCGAAATGCGGTTCACGATCAGCATGTCCCGCTCCATCAGGGAGGTGGGGATCAGGAAGTAGTATTTCCCTTCCTGCTCGATCACGGTGAACAGGCCGTTCGCACGCTTGGCGCCGGGCTTGATAACGGCTTCTATGCTCCCTTTGGCGGGTGCGGGTTTTTTAGCGGTGCTGTCGGCTGCCGCCTGTTTGCCTTTCCTGCCTTTTTTCGATTTGACGGTTTTCTTTTTGGCCGTCTGTTCGGTCTTTGCTTTCGCGGCGGGCACGGAACCGTACGCTGTTCCGAGCGTTCCGGTGCCGATCACTGCGGCGAGGGCGACAATCCAAATTTTATTCATACAACTTATTTATTATGGGTCCTTTATTTTGCATTGTGCCGGAG
>JAJBVQ010000161.1 GCA_020859745.1 Rikenellaceae bacterium | reverse complement strand
GAGCGAGGGTTCCGAGCACGTTGGTCTGTGCGAAGGCGAAGGGGTCTTTGATGGCGCGGTCGACATGGCTCTCGGCAGCGAGGTGAATTACGCCGTCGATCTTATGGTCGGCGAAGATGCGCCGGATATGCTCCAGATCGCAAATATCGCCTTTGATAAAGTGGTAGTTGGGGCAACTTTCCGCCACGTCTTTGAGGTTCTCCAGATTCCCGGCATAGGTGAGTTTGTCGAGGTTGTAAACCTGGTAATCGGGGTATTTCTCACAAAAAAGCCGCACGACGTGGCTCCCGATAAATCCTGCGCCGCCGGTGATCAGAATGTTTCTCGCGGTTTTCATGTTCTGCTTCTGTTGCCGGATCAGTTCGGAGAGCGAAGGTATCTCTTTTTTGTCTTTTCTGGCGATGGTGGCGATAAGTCCCATAGTCGGTCTATTGCTTTTTGTCTTTCAACAAATCGCGTATCTCGGTCAGGAGCTGCTCTTCTTTGGTCGGCTCGGCGGGTTTTGCGGCTTCGGCAGTTTCGGCTGCGGTCTCGGCTTTACTCTTGAGGGCGTTCATGAATTTCACGAGGGCGAAGATGGAGAAGGCGATGATGATAAAGTCGATAATGGTCTGGAGAAATTTCCCGTACGCGATCACGACGGCGGGGGTGTCGCCGCTGGCGTGTTTGATGGTGACGGCCAGGTTGGAGAAGTCTACGCCGCCTAACAACACGCCGATCGGGGGCATGATGACGTCGCTGACGAGCGAACTCACGA
Source organism: Rikenellaceae bacterium (assembly GCA_020859745.1). Lineage (GTDB taxonomy): Bacteria > Bacteroidota > Bacteroidia > Bacteroidales > Rikenellaceae > Rikenella. The sequence goes on along the minus strand of JAJBVQ010000161.1, from coordinate 4,813 downwards.
TCTTCCCGAAGGCGGCCCCGATGATGATACCGACGGCCATGTCCACTACGTTGCCGCGCATGGCGAATTTCTTAAACTCGGATAACCATTTCATAATGCATATTTTTTAATTGTTCGTTTTTGTATCTACTCGCACCGCACTGTCGCTTTCTTGAAAGAAAGTTCCGCAAAGAACTTTCGAGGATGCTTTCGCATTCTAAATCTATCACAGCCTCACTTTTGGCGCAACGGGTGGGGCCGGAGCCAGCGGAGCCAAAACAAGCGCAGCGCAGTTGCGGCCCTCCGCCGGGGGTGGCTCCGGGCCGGCCGCTGGCGCGGGAACTTTGGGTAAACACAGCCCGGAAGCCCAACGGGCACGTTTTTTACAACCGAGCAGCGTTCCGAGGCCAAAGACCGCTTGCGGACTTTGGTGAGGTAGCGCGAGGAACCGACACAGTAGCCGAGATGCCATGGAGTTCGCTCCGATGGCCGAGGCACAAGGAGGAAGCCCGGCAGGCAAAACGTAGTTAAAAAGCGGCAGTCCCATACGGGGGTAGATACAAAAACGAACGGTTAAACAACAGTTTACTGGACATGCCACGAGCCTCGGGAGCGGACGAACGTGCGTTTATCCTTGTACGAACGTCCCTCCCGGAAGCCCTTGTAGGCCCCGAACGGCGTGATGTCTCGTTCCTCGAACGAATACGAGCAATCGATCACATTTCCCTCCGACACCGTCCGGAACTCCTCGATCTTCACCGGCACCATGCGGCACACCTGCACATATGCCTCCCTGGCCGTCGAACGGCGCGTGTCCGACATCGCCCTACCCTTTGCCGACAGCTGCACGTCGATCACCGTCCGCCACGTATTGCGGTCCGCGCTCTTCACCTCGACCAGTCCAGCATCAATAAGCGCGCCATAATGCTTACGGATATACTGCTGGCTGTTTTTATGGTTATCCCCTGTCAGCACCATCTCCCCGATGCGCATCGGCGCATAATAGGGCATCTGGAACTCATCCTGCGCCACGAGCTGCTTGAGCGCATCCTCCGGCGTCAGCTCCCTGGAACAGGAAACCAACCATACCATACACAAAACAAGCCCCGACCATAGCGCCGCAGCCCGACCCATTTTACGAAATCCGTAACGTCCAGCCATTTACTTACCCTGTTTTTCGTTAATCCCTGCTGCAGACCGGCAGCATTCGTTCACAAGATAGCCATTTTTAATGAAAATCGTCAATTATCCAGCATCCGCACGATATCCTCCCTCAGCTTGGCGAACAGCGGACAGGAGCGGAAACCGGTGTTGGTCTTAAGCAGCTCGTCCACGTCGGAAAGGGCGTTGTTGTAGGAACTCAATTCGTTGTTGAGCGGCAATCCCTGCCGCGAGCTGCCCAATATCTGCCCGACGGCCATTTTGCGCAAGGCGTTGCAAACGGTGCCGACCAGCGTAGAGACCACGTTGTCCAGCAGGGCGTGCCCCTGCATATAGAGGTGGGTATCTTCGGGCACCACGCCGCGCTCCTTGAGATAGGCCTCGAACTTTTCGACCTCCGGCAGCCATTTCTGGTGTTTCGACCGCAGGTATTTCAGCCGTTTGGAGACTTGCCGCCCTAACCATTCCAGGGTATCCTCGCCGTTATCCTCGACGTTGATAAAGTTGATTTTCACGGTATTGCGGAAATCAGCCAGCGTGAAGATCGTGGGCCTGTCGACGCGGGCGGCATAGGCGTACCAGAGGAAAACAGGGTAGATGATCCGGGAATATTCGGCCATGAACTCCTCGAAATCGAAGATGTGGGTATCCCGCTTGGTCGCCCGCACGCATACCGAGTGCAGGGAGGGGGGATAGCAGAGGTAATTCTCGATCGCGTAGGTATAGGTCTGGAGCAGGTAGGGGGTATGGTTCACGACTCTGGACTGCGATGACAATTCGCCGAACAGATAGTCGAAGTCGGAATCGACGCAGAGTATCAGGTTCTTACCTGCCTGTGGCGCGAATTGCAGGACGACTTTCTTCCCTTTGGCGAGGTCGCTGCGGGCGGGGGTGGAAACTTCGAACCGCCTTTCGGGGGTCTCGAATTCATCGAATATGGACCGCCAAAAGGGTATGTCGTCGTACCCTTCGACGTATACCATCACCCGGTTCCGCTTATGCAAGGCGGACGAGGCTTCGAAATATTCGGATGTTATGTTCTGTACTAACCGTCTCCCCATATTGTTCCACGTGAAACTACTATTTAACCGTTCGTTTTTATCACTACCCGCATGGACCCGTCCCTTTCTTGAAAGAAAGGGACCCAAAGAACTTTTGAGCCAGCTACGCTACTCCTCAGTCTGCCGAAGTCCTCATCTTTGGGGCGCGGGAGCGGCGGCTTAGGTTTTGCAATGGCTTATAGCCGCCGTTCACCGCACCCCAAAAGTTAAGGCTGTGATAAATTTAGGATGCGTAAGCATCCTCGAAAGTTTCTTTGGTTCTTTCTGTTCACAGAAAGAACAGTACCCTCCAAGGGTAGTTACAAAAACGAACGATTTATAATTTAGTATTACCGACAGCGCGGAAACGTTCGTAGACATCTTCGCCCGCGAACTCCCGCGCCACCATGTCGATTTTGTCCTTCGGCACATCGCAGAGGTCCAGGATCAGCATCGCATCCAGCGTATCGTTGAACAGCGGATCGATATTGAACCCCATCACACGTCCCCCCAGTTGCAGATACTTCTTCATCAGCACCGGCATCCCCTGGCCCGACGGCTCCACATCCCGGATCAGCTTATCGATCTCCTCCGCCGAGACGATCCCGCGGATCAGCTCCGCATCCACCGCCGGACGCCCCAAAGCCCCCACCCCAATGCGCGCCACCACATACATCGCCAGCTCCGTATTCCAGTTGTTCGCCTTGATAAAGTCGATCAGCAGCCACTTCGCTGCCATCGCATAGCCCCCCGACATGCTCACCGGCCCCATCAGGTAACGGTACGAAGGATTGCGCAGCAACACATGCAATATTCCCCGCCAAAGCAACAGCAGAGTCTGCGAACGCCGCTGGTACTCAGGCACCACGAACGAACGCCCCAGCTCGATCGACTGCCGGAGCACATCGTTCAGGTGGCGCGAGAACTCGAACAAAGTATAAGTATAGAACCCCTCGAAACCCCGGTTATCCAACAGCACGTCTCCGAATCCGACCCGGTATGCCCCCGCAATCGCCTGTTTTTCAGCATCCCAGATAAAAAGATGTTCATACAGGTCATCGTACTCGTCGCTGTCCATCTCCAACGAAGTCCCCTCGCCCACAGCCCGGAACGTCACCTCCCGGAGCCGCGCTATCTCCCGCATCGTCAGCGGGATATCCGAAGTGGGAGCGCAGAACAGGCACATATCCCCCACCCGGATCAGCATCCGTTCGGCAGCGATGGAATCCAGCTCACGGCCCAGCAAGACCAGATCTACCGCCTCCACTACATCGCTGGCGGGAGTTTTTTCGGCCGTTTTTTTACGTTTCTTGCGAAGTCCGAGCCTCAGGAGCGCCGCCCGCCGCCGCTCTTCCGCCTCATCCGGCGAGGCCACCGTATCGGTCAGCACGGAACGCAGGCAATAAACGTTCGCCCGCAGAAAATCGGAAACCGCGTCGACCGACCCGATATCTTTCAGCAGCTTGACCGACACCGCCGACCCGAAAGCCACCGAAACGGCCTGCCCCTTCTTATTGGTAAGCTCCAGCGGCAAACGCACCGTCCTGAGCATCGGATGGATTTTCCCCAACAGGTGGAAAACCGTGCTATTGCGCCCGTCGATATAAGCCGGCACCACCGGAACCCCGGCTTGCAAAATGAGCTTAACGACCGATTTGGCCCACGGTTTATCCTCTATTTTCGAGAAGCGTTTTTGATAGGTCGAAACCTCACCCGCCGGAAAAATAACCAACGGCTTTCCCGCCTTCAGATGCTCGACCGCGCGCCTCACGCCGGGTATATTCCGCCCGTTCTTAGCGTCGAAAGGATCGACCGGGAGGAAAAAATCGTTCAGCGTGTCGATCTTGGTCAGCAGGAAATTACCCAGGAATTTGACATCGGGCCTGATCCGCGCCACCAGCACCATCAGGATCAAACCGTCCAAAGCGCCGTGCGGATGGTTGGCCACCAGCACGAAAGGCCCTTTTTTCGGGATGAAACCGAGCCGCCCCGCATCGCTCTCCACCACGATCCCCAGCTGGTCCAGAATCGCCTGTGCAAAATCAACTCCCTGTTTGTCAGACGCTTCCGCATACAGATGATTGATCTTGTTAATCCCGAGCATGGATTGCGCCAGCTTAACGATCGCTTTGTTCAGCACCGTGGTGTACGGTATGCCGAGGTCGGAATTATCCACTAATTTCTTCATATCCCACAGGATTTACAGGCCATCCGAAGACAAGCCCCATATCAAATATACCGGTTTCAATCCATTCCGCCAAATCGCCCGATGTTCCACGTGGAACATCACCGGCTCAGGAATTATCGTCCGAAATAGACCAGCAGGACGTTTATATCCGCCGGCGATACGCCCGGTATCCGCGATGCCTGCGCAATAGTCAGCGGCCGGATGCGGGCCAGCTTTTGCCGTGCCTCGATCGACAGGGATCCCAATGCCTCGAAATCGAACCCCACAGGGATCCGGATGCCCTCCAGCCGTTTCATCTTCTCGGCCACCATCCGCTCCCGTTCGATATACCCGGCGTATTTCACCCCGATCTCCACCGCCCTCACATCCTCTTTCACAGTGTCTGTTTCTTCCATATACCGCGACAAATCCGGCAGCGCATCCGCCATTCCTTCGAGCGATACAC
>JAJBVQ010000138.1 GCA_020859745.1 Rikenellaceae bacterium | reverse complement strand
CCGCCGTGCATATCTCCGCCGAGCAGGCGGAGGGGTTGTAAGTCGGTTTTCGAAACAGATTTGTTCAGACCCGTGGCAACGGTCAGGCCGTAGCCATCCCGGGCGTAGGCCTGCAACTTCGTTGCGACTACGCTGGCTACGGCGATGCCGGGATAAACAAAATTCGATGCCGCCGATGCTTACCGGTGCGGAATCACTTCCATATCCAGCAGTTCGATTTCCGGCGTCAGGTGACCTTTAATCTCCGGTTCGGGAGCGCCGTAATCGGTCGTCAGGTATTTTTTGTTGTCGTCCGGGAAGACCGTCACCGGACTCGTGTAGCCGTATCTCCCCTGTAATTTCACCGCGCCGAGGAAGTTGGCCCCGGACGAGATGCCCACGCCCAGGCCGAGTTCCTGCGCCAGCATCTGCGCCATCCGGATCGCGTCGCCGTCCTCCACTCCCACAACTCCGTCCATGGCCTTCAAATCCACAATCGCCGGAACGAATTCGTCCGAGATGCCCTGTATCCGGTGACTGCCCGTTTTGCGGCCCGTCGAAAGGGTCGGCGACGAGGCCGGTTCCAGCGGATGCACTTTCACAAGGGGATTCGCCGTTTTCAGATACCCGCCGATGCCCATCACGGTGCCTCCCGTCCCAACGCCGGCCACGAAAGCGTCCGGCCTCATGCCTTGCGACTCCATCTGGCGCATGATCTCCGGGCCGGTGGTGCGGTAATGGGCTTCACTGTTGAGGGGGTTGCTGAACTGGTCGGGGAGGAAAACGCCGCGATCGTTTCGCGCCATCGCCTCGCACCGGGCGATACTTCCGAGAAAGCCGCCCGCCTCCCGGCTGACCAGCTCGATCCGGGCACCGAAACTTTGCAGGATGCGGATGCGCTCCTCGCTCATCCAGTCGGGCATGCAGATGGTCACCGGGTGGCCCAGCAGCCGCCCCAGCGCTGCAAAGGAGATGCCGGTGTTGCCGCTGGTGGCCTCGGCGAGGGTCTCGCCGCCGCGCAATCGCCCGCTGCGGTAGGCTTCGCGCAGGATGTGGAACGCCATGCGGTCTTTGATGCTGCCCGTATAGTTGTAGTATTCGGCCTTGGCGTAGATGGTTTTCGCCGGGCCGCCGCGGTAGGAATATCGGATGGAGAGAAGCGGGGTGTTCCCGATCATCGGGGCTATCCGGTCGAGCCTCTTCAGGGCGTCGTTCGCAGGTTTCATAGTTTTGGAATTGCGGAACGTCGCCTCGGAATTGAAAAAAAGTCCGGCGCCCGTCCCATCTGTAAATGAATAGGAGGTGCGCCAGAAATAGTGTTGATAGATGCCTTTGAAAGCCTATGGTGCCGTCCTCCGGCGCATTCCGGTACGGCGCAAGGCATGGGTATAACCCCTGCTGCTGATGATGTCCCCTGCGGGACAACAGCAGCATGCGTTCGGCCGGATATGGCGGTAAGTGCGGTTCATTGCTTCAAATATACGCTTTTTGCTTTACGATTGTTCTTTTTTGTTCCTGACCCGGCCCAGTTTGGGCGCCCGCTCGAAAGGCTTGCTGCGGTCGAACAGGTAGCGGTAGGTCACGTGCCGCTTGTATTTCTGGGCCATCACGTAGCTTTCGGCCACGCGCATCATCAGGGGGTTGAAATCCCCGATCCAGGCAATCTCCAGCGAGTTGTAGCGCCCGGGGTGCTTTTCGACGTACAGCTCGAAGCGGCGGATCATCCCGGCCTCGATACCCCGTCCCTGGAACTCGGCGGCCACGCCGAACACCAGCCCGAACAGCCGGTCGCTCTTTTTGCGCACTTTGAGGCGCCACATCAGCTTGAGCTTCTGCCACAGCCCGAATTTCCCTTTGAAATCGCGGATCAGCAGGTTCAGGTCGGGCACCATCACGAAAAAGCCGATGGCTTGCTCTTTATAAAAAGCGAAATAGAGCACTTCGGGATCGACGATCGGGGCGAGGGTCTCGACCATCTGCAAGGCGTGGCCGAACTCCATCGGCTTGACGCCGGAAAAGGTGGCCCAGCCGCTGTTGTACACCTCCATCAGGTCCCGCGCCACTTTCTTCTTGTCGCTCATGTCCACATGCTCGAAGCGGTAGTCGGGATTGGCGAAGAGCCGCTCGGCTTTCTGGTACAGCGCGTCGGGCATCACGTGCAGCTCCATCCGCCGCAGGTAGGTATGCTGGTCGAAGTAGTTCCGGAACCCGTAGGCCTCGAACAGCTTACCGTAGTACGGCGGGTTGTAGTTCATCCCGTATAGGGGCAGCGTGAATCCTTCCACCAGGACGCCCCACCACTGCATGCGGTCGCCGAAATTGACGGAGCCGTCCATGGCTTCCAGCCCCCGGGCGGCGAGCCAGTCGCGCGCGGCGTCGAACAGGGTGTCGGCGGCTTGCTGGTCGTCGATGCATTCGAAGAAGCCGCACCCGCCGGTGGGCTGCGGTTCGCGGGCGCTGAGTTCGCGGTTGTAGAATGCGGCGATCCGGCCCACGGTCTTCCCGGTGTCGTCGTGCAGGGTCCACCGTGTCGCCTCGCCGTCGCGGAACAGCGGGTTTTTCGCCGGGTCGAAGACGGATTCGATGTCGTTGTCCAGCGGCCGCACCCACATCGGGTCGCCGTCGTATATTTTTTCAGCCATGCGGATAAATTCCCGCGCGTCCTGTGCCGTTTTTATCTCCCTGAGTCGGTATTTCCCCATATTTGCGTACTTTTACGTAAACCGTTCGGTTAATTTGACAGTTTAGTATAATGCGGGCCGGAGCCAGCGAGGCCAAATGAGCATCGCGAGTGCAGGCCTCCGCCGAGGGTGGCTCCGGCCTGGCCGCTATCGCGTAGCCGTTGCCATCTTTTTGGGTGTAACTACTATTCTGTGGGCGCCCGCGGCAATCCTGCATATTTAGCTTACGCTAAACAAAGCATGATTGCGATTTTGCGGACGGGCGCCTTTCCGATAAGAGGGAACTGCGCTGCCGCGCGGGCGCGGGTGCCCCCGCCGGGCTGGCGAAACGGAGTTTCGCCGAACTGTCGATTAACCGAACATTTAAAGCAAAAATAGCAATAAAATGGCGAAGTACAGCGAGAAATTCTTCGTGGACATCGATTTCCATAACCTGATGCAGCAACGCATCACCCGCATCCTGCTCGTGTGCAGCTCCTACGACCAGTTCACGCTGGAGGAGGACGGCCATATCGAAGCCCAGATCGTCCGCGAATACAGCGACCTGAGCCTGACCAATCCCCCCACTTTCACCCGCGTCAGCTCCGGGTTCGAAGCCCTCGAACTGCTCGGCAAAGGAGAAACCTTCGACCTGATCATCACCATGTTCAACATCGGCGAGATGGACGTATTCACCTTCTCGCGGAAAGTGCGGCAGGCCTATCCCGGCATTCCGTTCGTGCTGCTCAGCTCCTTCTCGCGCGAAGTGGCCCGGCGCGTGCTGGAAGCCGACACCGCCGCAATCGACTACATGTTCAGCTGGCAGGGCAACGCCGACCTGATCCTCGCCATCATCAAGATGCTCGAAGACAAGATGAACGCCCGCGAGGACATCCTTGGGATCGGCGTGCAGGCTATTTTGCTGGTCGAGGATAACGTGCGGTTCTACTCCGCCTACCTGCCCGACCTCTACCGCATCGTCATCCAGCAAAGCAACGAATTCGTCCGCGAGGCGCTCAACGAACAACAACGGATGCTGCGCAAGCGGGCCAGACCCAAGATCCTCTTCGCCCGCTCCTACGACGAAGCGATCCGGAACTACGAACTCTATAAAGACAACCTGCTGGGGATCATCTCCGACGTCTCGTTCCGGCGCGGCGAAGAACTGGGCGAGATTGACCCTTGCGCGGGGCTGGAACTGTGCCGCCACGTGCTCGCCGACCGGCCCACCATGCCGATCGTGCTGCAATCCACAAGCATCGAACACCAGCGCGACGCGGCGGAGATGGGTGCCGACTTTATCCACAAGAAATCCAAGCACCTGCTGCGCGAGCTGGCCGACTTCATCAACCGGCGCATGGCCTTCGGCGATTTCGTCTTTTACGACCCGCTGACCGGCGCCGAGGTGGCGCGGGTGCACGACCTGGGGCAGATGCAGGAGGCGGTGGAGCGCATCCCGACCGATATCATGACCTACTACACGGCCCGGAACATGCTCTCGAAATGGCTCTACGCGCGGGGGATATTCTCGCTGGCCCATATGCTGCGGGCCGTGACCAACAGCACTTTCGACGACCCGGAAGAGATGCGGGAGTTCATCCTCGGCGCCATCAAGGGCTACCGGCGGCAGATGGGACAGGGCGTGGTGGCCGAATTCGTGCCGGAGACTTACAACCAGTTCATCAGCTTCGCCCGCAGCGGCAGCGGCTCGCTGGGCGGCAAGGCGCGCGGGCTGGCCTTTATCGGCAATATGCTGGAGGAGTACAAGCTCTACGACAAGTGGGACGGGGTGCGGGTCACCATTCCCCGGACGCTAGTGCTGGCCACCGACCATTTCGACCGCTTTATCGCCGAAAACGGCCTGCAATATATCCAGAGCGAGGATATGGACGACTCGGACATCCTTTCGGAGTTCTCCGGCTCGCGGCTGCCGGACAAGGTGGTGGAGGATTTGCGGGTGTTCCTGCGCAATGTGAAGCGGCCGCTGGCGGTGCGTTCCAGCTCGAAGCTGGAGGATTCGCATTTCCAGCCCTTCGCGGGTATCTACTCCACCTATATGGTGCCGCGCGTGGACAACGAGGACCAGATGATCCGGATGCTGGGCAAGGCGATCAAGGGGGTCTATGCCTCGGTCTACTACCGGGCCAGCCGGGCCTACATCGAGGCGAGTTCCAACAGCCTGGCGGACGAAAAGATGGCCGTGGTGATCCAGGAGATCTGCGGGACGGAGGACGGCGGCTATTTCTTCCCGACCTTGTCGGGGGTGGCGCGGTCGCTCAATTTCTACCCGATCGGGGACGAAAAGCCGGAGGACGGGATCGCCAATATCGCTTTGGGGCTGGGTAAGCTGGTGGTCGAGGGGGGCATCACGCTGCGTTTCTCGCCGGCCTACCCGAAGCATGTGTTGCAGCTCTCGACGCCGGAGCTGATGCTGCGCGACACGCAGCGGGTGATGTATGCCCTGTCGCTCGACCCGTCGAAGCTGAGGACGTCGACGGATGATGCGGTGAACCTGGTGAAGTTCGAGATCCCGAAGGCGGCGGGGTTCCGGAATATGAAGTATGTGGCTTCGACGTGGGATGCGCTGAATCAGTCGGTGAGCGATTCGCCGAACGAAAAGGGGCGCAAGCTGATCACGTTCGCCCAGATCCTGAAGTACGACACGTTCCCGCTGGCGGAGATTTTACGGGATTTGCTGCGAATCGGGACGGAGGAGATGAAGTCGCCGGTGGAGATCGAGTTCGCGGTGAACATGGACGTGCCGTACGGGCATGAGAAGATTTTCAATTTCCTGCAAATCAGGCCGATCGCGGCGGCGGTGCAGCACGACCGGCTGGACTGGTCGTCGCCGGAGGCGAGCCCGGACGGGGCCATACTCTATGCGGAGTCGGCGCTGGGGCTGGGGCGCATCGAGGGGTTGCGGGATATTATTTACGTG
>JAJBVQ010000123.1 GCA_020859745.1 Rikenellaceae bacterium | reverse complement strand
TTTGACCGTCAACTTTGCGATGGCGATATCGGGCGGATAAAAGCGGTTGAACAGCACCACCCCCGTGACATTCCGGTAGTAACTCTCCCGTACAATAGCCAGCGGGTTGGTAAATCCGGCGCCGAGCTTCACCGACAGCGGGATGGTGATCGCCTCTTTCACCTGCGCGATGATGTCCAGGTAATTGCGTTCGATCTCGTCCGATGAAAGCTCTTTATCGGTCGGCAACAGGAAAATGTTCAGTTCCAGAGCATCCGCCCCGGCCGACTCGATGACCCGCGCGTAGTTGACCCACTCGCCCGCCTGCCGGCAGTTGATGCTGGCGATGATCGGTATGTCGCACTGCTGCTTGGCCTCCTCGATCAGTTTCAGGTACAGTCCCAGGCTGTTCTCCTGCACATAAGTACGCACGTAGTCCGCCGCTTCCGGATAGTCGCTGTAGCTGTCCACGTGCGCCACCTCGTTCATGATCTGCTCCTCGAAAATGGATTTGAGCACCACGGCCCCCACTCCCGCCGCCTCCGCATCCTTGATGCGCTGCAACGTAGAGGTCAGCCCCGAGCTGCTCAGTATAACCGGGCTCTTCAGTTCCAGTCCCAGGTATTTCGTCGTGATCTTGTTCATATAAAAGTATTTGTGTGGTTTGGTATTCTTACGGTTCAATATTGCCGGGCGCCGAAAATGCTGCTGCCGATGCGCACCATCGTCGCACCCTCGGCAATAGCCAGCGGGTAGTCTCCCGACATCCCCATGGATAAAACGTCCATCTGCGGCAGATATTTCCCGCGGAACGTTATGAAAACGTTATGCAATGTCCGGAATTCGCCGCTCACCTGCGCCGCGTCGTCCGTCAACGACGCCATCCCCATCAGCCCCCGAATCCGGATATGTTTCAACGCGGACAACTCCCCGTTCTGCAAAAAATGTTCCAATTCGGCGGCATCCCATCCGAATTTGGTCTCTTCCTGTGCGATATGCAGCTGCAACAGCACATCGATCACCCGTCCCGCCTTGGTCGCCTCCTTGTCGATCGTTTCGGCCAACTTCAAGGAATCCACCGAGTGGATCAGCGACACGAACGGCGCGAGGTACTTGACCTTGTTGGTCTGCAAGTGGCCGATCATATGCCACTCGATATCCTTCGGCAGCTCGCGGTACTTGGCCGCCATCTCCTGCGGGCGGCTCTCACCGAAAACGCGCTGTCCGGCATCGTAAGCCTCCTGCAACGCCTCCGCCGGATGGAATTTCGATACCGCCACCAGCGTCACTCCCTCGGGCAGCGAAGTGCGGATGCGAGCCAGATTGTCAGCGACTGTTCCCATTCTGTTCGAAAAAATTTTTATATTTGTCATTCTCCGCCTCCGGCGGGGCTGCGAGGCAGCCGAAACAAAACAAATTTACAGCATACAGATGAACAAAACAAAACTTTTCGCGGCCTTACTGGCGGGAACTTTCCTGGCCCAGCAAAGCGCCGTCGCGTGTACCAACATCCTCGTAACGAAAGGGGCCTCCAAAACCGGTTCGACCATGGTCAGCTACTCGGCGGACTCACATACCCTGTACGGCGAACTTTATTATCGTCCGGCGGCCACATATCCGGCCGGAACGATGATGAACGTCTACGAATGGGATACCGGAAAGCTGCTGGGAGAGATACCGCAGGCCGAAACGACATACTCTGTGGTGGGGAACATGAACGAGCACCAGCTGCTGATCGGCGAAAGCACCTGGGGCGGCCTGCCGCAGTTGGTCGATACCACCGGGATCATCGACTACGGTTCGCTGATGTACATCACCCTGCAACGCTGCAGAACGGCCCGCGAGGCGCTTGCCTTTATGACCGAGCTGGTGGCCGATTACGGCTACGCCTCTTCGGGCGAGTCGATCTCGATCGCCGACCCGAACGAAGTGTGGGTGCTCGAAATTATCGGCAAAGGGAACAAGATGGTCGACGGCAAGAACGCCAACAAAGGCGCCGTATGGGTGGCCCGCCGCATTCCGGACGGGGCGATCTCCGCGCATGCCAACCAGGCGCGGATCACCACCTTCCCGCTGAACGACGCGGAAAACTGCATCTACGCGCCGGACGTGATTTCGTTCGCCCGTGAGCAAGGCCTTTACAAAGGCAAAGACAAGGATTTCGATTTCGCGGCGGTCTACAATCCGATGGATTACAGCGCCATGCGCGGCTGCGAGGCACGTGTTTGGAGCGTTTTCCGCCAGGTGACCGACGGGATGGACAAGTATCTCGACCACGTGACGGGCAAAAACCCGGACAACCGGCTGCCGCTGTGGGTGACCCCGAAACACAAGCTGACCGTCAAGGATGTGGCCGAGTTCATGCGCAACCATTTCGAAGGCACCGAGCTGGACATGACCTGCGACCCGGGCGCGGGGCCGTTCAAACTGCCCTACCGCTGGCGGCCCATGACCTTCAATGTCGGCGACGAGGAGTTCACCAACGAACGTTCGATCGCCACGCAGCAGACCGGCTGGTGGTACGTGGGCGAATGCCGCAGCTGGCTGCCCGACCCGATCGGGGGTGTGCTCTGGTTCGGCGTGGACGACACCGACAGTTCGCCGCTGACACCGTTCTACTGCGGCATCGACCGCATTCCCCACTCCTATGCGGTCGGCAACGGCAATATGACCACCTATTCGGAAACCTCCATGTTCTGGGTGGTGAACCGGGTGACCAATTTCGCTTACGGGCGCTACAACATCATCCACCCGGATGTGAAACGTGCGATGGATCGTTTCGAGAACCGCTGCTTTGCCGAACAACCTGCGGTGGATGCGGCGGCGTTGATGCTTTACGAGCAAGACCCGAAACTGGCGGTCGATTTCCTGACGGACTATTCCGTGAATACGGCCCAGCGCCTGTTCCAGACCTGGGTGGATCTGGACCGCTACCTGCTGGTGAAATACATCGACGGGAATATCAAGAAAGAGGTTTCGGAAGGGGTGTTCAGGGACAATGGCTTCGGCCGCGGCATTCCCGCTTCGCCGGAGTTCCCGGGCTACAGCGAGGAGTGGAAAGAGATGGTGAAACAAGCTGCCGGCGAACGCCTTAAGGTAGTGCAGCCGAAACGCTAAACGGCATACGGAACAACGGACATGCGGCCTTTACCCGGATCGGGATAAAGGCCGCTTTTTGTTGTAAATACCGTTTTATTTCTCCAACTTTGCGGAGAGTAAAGCCAAAACGCATGTTAGCCATTATCGGTCAGGTTATCCGCCAGTTGCGCGAAGAGAACGGTATCTCGCTGGAAGAGCTTTCTTCCCGCGCGGGGATCAGCGTGGAAAAGCTGGACAAGATCGAGAATAACCAGGCCAATCCTTCGCTGGGCGTGCTGATCCGCATCTCCCGGGCGCTGGGGGCCAAATTGGGATCCCTGCTCGGGGGCAAAGACGACGACCATACGGCCGTGGTGACCCGGAAAGGCGACGTGGCGGGCAACCTCACTTTCGCCGGGAACGAACAGGGTAAGAACGGCCACCTGCATTTCTATGCCATGGCTAAAGACAAGACCGATCGGCATATGGAGCCGCTGGTGGTCGAGATTGCCCCGAGCGGCGGGGCGACGGTGCCGGAGTTGAGGTCGGAACACTCAGGCGAGGAATTCGTCTACGTGCTGGACGGCGAGGCGACGCTTTACTACGGTTCCGAAGTCTACACGCTGGGGCCGGGGGACAGTATATATTACAATTCGGTCGTGCCGCATTTCCTGGCCAACGAGACCGATGCGCCGGCACGGGTGCTGGCGGTGCTTTACACGCCGTATTAGATCGTTTTTCTTTTATAATATTCACAATCTGTCCGTATGATCCGCTCTGTAAGTCCCGCCGACGATGCCGGGGCCATCTGTGAAATATACAACCATTACGTCACCGACACGGTCGTCACTTTCGAGACGGAGCCGGTCGATGCGAAGGCCATGCGCAAACGGATAGAATCCATCACGGCGCGCTTTCCCTATCTGGTTTACGAACAGGACGGGAAAGTGTTGGGATATTGCTATGCGGCGACATGGCGCAGCAGAGCCGCTTTCGACAAGACGGTCGAAACCACGGTCTACCTGCATAAAGACTGGGTCGGAAAAGGACTCGGCCATCAGCTTTATCAAGAACTCGTCCGGCAACTGCGTAACGCCGGCCTCCATGCAGCCGTAGCCAGCATCACCCTGCCGAATACCCAAAGCGTGGCGCTGCACGAGAAGTTCGGGTTCCGCAAAGTGGCCCATTTCACCGAAGTGGGGAACAAGTTCGGCAAATGGCTGGACGTGGGTTTCTGGGAGCTTAATTTTTAACTGGGTCCTGCTTTTGCGCCCGTTTGACGAAACGGTACTGCGGCCAGAACATCACCACGCAGATCACGATGCTCGTCACGAAAGGTACATAGACCGAATCGGTGCCTGTGACCACCTCCACTAATTTCTGGATGAAGGGGCAGAGGATGATGGCACTGTAATTCATAGCCATCACCAGCGCCAGCGCGAAAGTGACCCGTTTGGGCGCCACCGCGTTGGAAGTCCGGTCGTAGATCAACGGCTGCATAACACCGTAACCGAGGCCGACCAGCACGACCCCCGCCGCGATCAGCCACAAACTGTGGAACATCATCAACGCCAGCCCGGCGAGCATCGCCCCCAGCGCGAACAGATTATTCTTCTGCTCGACACCCGAAATGATCTTATTGATGAACAGCCCCGGCAACATAATGGCCAGGAAAAAGGCCGATATGAGCGTCCCGCTGGCCCCGGAACCCCCGATCGAGAATTTATCCATGTAGATCGACAGGTTCAGCGGAACGGACAGCGCGATGATGGTGATCCAGAAATAGAACAGCATGATTCCTATCGGCCAGTCTGTCCGGATGACCTTCTTCCCGATATGTATATCCCTGACTCCGCGCTGCGCCTGCGACGGGTCGTCCGCAACGTGCTGCTGCGCCTGCGGTTTCGAGTTGGGCAGCTTGAAAGCGAATGCCAGCGCAATGGCCGAGAAAAAATAGACAAGGAATGAATAATGCCAGTTCACACCGGCTAGCCAGCCCGCAAGCATAGTCGCCAGCACGAGGGAAAGATTGGCGATGGCTGACGCGATCCCCAACTGTTTGGTCCGGTAGCTGCCCGCGAAATTATCGGCGACAAGCCCTGTGGACAACGGTATGACCAATCCCGCGCCGATACCCAGCAATACACTGTTGGCCAGCATTAAAGTGAGGCTGCTGGTAACCAGCATGTAGATCACCGAGCTGGCGAAATAGATAGAAAGCCCCCAAATAACCAGTTTCTTCTGGTTGAAATTCAGCGACAGCTTCCCGGCTACCAGCACGAACGGCACGATCACCAGCGCGGGCAGCGACGTGAGCATCTGTATCTCCAACTCGGAAGCGTGGGGAAACGCAGTCTCCAGGTCGCCGAGAATCGGTGAAACGGCCAGCCCGGACAGGGATGTCACCACCGATAACGCATAGATCGCCAGCAGAGCGATAAGCGAGATGGATTGCGGTTTTCCGGTCGGTATCTGCCGCAGTCCGGCTAAACCGGAATGGAATCGGTCTGGTAAATCTTTCGGTTTCATCCTTTGAAGTTTTGCCTGACAGACGGTGCAATATAC
>JAJBVQ010000105.1 GCA_020859745.1 Rikenellaceae bacterium | reverse complement strand
CGCGATCCCCATGGTCAGCGCCCGCGTGGGCACATTTTCAATCCCGTAGAAAGAGGACGCCACCAGCTTGCGCGAAGCATTGCTCAGCGCCACGATCCGGGTGCGGGTATTCTGGTAAGTCCCGGCCTCGTTCAGGGCCACCTGCCCCTCGTCGCCCATCCCCAGCAACAGGATATCGATCCCGCCGGCAGCATGGATGGCCGCCTCGTATTTCTTGCAATATTCGCTCACCTGGTCGGCCGGCACCGTACCGTCCAGCGTGTGCACCTGCGCCGCCGGAATATCCACCTGGTTGATCAGCTCTTCGTAGAGCGAGTAGGTATAGCTCTGCTGCTCGCTGGCATTGATCGGGTAGAACTCGAACAGGGTGAAGATCACCACGTTCTTGAAGCTCAGTCCTTCGTTTTTGTGGCGCCGCACCAGTTCGCGGTACACGCCGATCGGCGATTTGCCCGCCGTGAGGGCCAGCACGCATTTCTGGCCGGCCGCAGCTTTGGCCCTGATCGTTTCGGCGATCTCGGCCGCTACGCGGAATGCGCCGTCCTCGGCCGTAGCCGCGATGTAGGTCGGGATACGCTCGAACCGGGTGATGATGTCAAGCGGTTCGGCCCCCTTCTTGAGGCCCCCTTCGGTTTTGAGCTTGTAGTTTGTACTCATAGTGGTGTTATTTTGATGTTTCGTTGATAATCATTCCAAAAGCCTCGCCCATGGTCAGCCCAGCCGCCTGCCACTGTTGCGGCACGATACTCGCCGCGCTCATCCCCGGCGTGGTGTTCACCTCGATAAAATAAGGGTCTCCCGTTGCCTTGTCGATAATGAAATCGACCCGCACAACCCCCCGGCATCCCAAAGTACGGTAAGCCGTCGCCGTCGCCACATTCAGTTTGCGCACCATATCCTCCGGCAATTCCGCCGGCGTCACCTTGCGGCAGGCCCCCTCGTATTTCGCTTCGTAGTCGAAGAACTCCTTCGCCGAAATCAACTCCGTTACCGGCAAAATCCATTCCTTCCCGCCGGCCACCATCATCCCGCAACTCACCTCGCGTCCGTCCACGAACTGCTCCAGCATCACCGCGTCGCTCTCCCGGAACGCCGCCTCGATCGCATGGGTCACCGCTGACGCATCGGCAGTCTTTATTTTAGTGACCCCGAAGCTGCTCCCGCTGGCGTTCGGCTTTATAAAGAACGGCAAACCCAGCTCTTTTATGATGCTGCCGGCATCCGGCACCGGCTCGCCCCTGCGCAGCAAAATCTCGCGCGCCAGATGGATCCCCGGCCTGCCGCGCAAGGCCAGTTTGCACAGCGACTTGTTGAACGTCAGCGCCGAAACCTCCGCCGTACAAGTAGAGTAGGGTATCCGCATCAGCTCGAAATAGCCCTGCAAAATACCGTTCTCGCCCGGCGTCCCGTGAATCTGGATCAGGGCATAGTCGAATTTGACATGCCGCCCCGTGTGGTCCGTGAAGCTGAAATCGTTCAGGTCCACCGGTAACACCGCCCCCTTGGCATCCGCATCCGCGGGGTTCACCCGCCAGGAGGCGCCCCGGAGCACCACTAAATAGGGTTCGTACAAATCCCGATCCAGACATCCCCACACCTGCGCCCCGCTTTTATATGAAATCACATCTTCGGAAGAGTCCCCCCCCGCGATGACGGCAATGATCTTTTTTCTCGACATACAGGTAAAATAAATCCCGAACGGCCATGCGCCCCGGCGAACGGCCTTGTATCCTACAAATTTATAGATTTTTTATTATATCTTTATCCAATAATTGACCAAAATCGGCATTCCGAATGAAAACACCTGTCACAGAACTTTTTAACATAGAATATCCCGTGGTTTCGGGCGGCATGGTCTGGTGCAGCGGGTGGCGGCTGGCCGCTGCGGTATCGCAAGCCGGAGGATTGGGGCTTATCGGCGCCGGGTCGATGCACCCGGAGACGCTCACCGAACATATCGCAAAAGCCCGCAACGCATTGGCCGGTTCGGGGAAGCCTTTCGGGGTGAACGTTCCGCTCTTTTATCCTGAAATCGAACGAGTTATCGACATCCTGACCACCGAAAAAGTGCCCATCGTTTTCACTTCGGGCGGGAACCCGGCCCTCTATACATCGCGCCTGAAAGACGCAGGAATCATGGTGGCCCATGTGGTCGCTTCGGCCAAATTCGCCCGCAAAGCGGAGGCAGCGGGAGTGGATGCCGTTGTTGCCGAGGGTTTTGAAGCCGGAGGACACAACGGCCGCGAGGAGATCACGACGATGGCCTTGATTCCGCAGGTGCGGCAGGCGACCCGGCTGCCCTTACTGGCCGCCGGGGGAATCGCCACGGGACGGGGGATGCTGGCGGCCATGGCTTTGGGGGCGGACGGGGTACAACTGGGGACGCGGTTCGCCCTGTCGCAGGAGTCGTCCGCGCACGAAGCGTTCAAAAACCGGTGCACTTCATTAAACGAAGGGGATACCATGCTTTGCCTCAAAAAGTTAAGTCCGGTAAGATTAATTAAGAACGAATTTTACCAGCGGGTGGCGGAAGCTGAGGCGCGCGGGGCGTCGGCAGACGAGCTGCGGGAAATCCTGGGAGCGAAACGCTCGAAACAGGGTATCTTCGAGGGCGACTTGGCGGAAGGGGAGTTGGAGATCGGGCAGATAGCTTCGCTGATCCGGGAAGTGGAACCGGTATCGAAAATCATGCGGGACATCGTTTCGGAATTCCGAACGGCATTGGCGGAGGTGCGGCAATGGGAAATCTGAGGCGTGAGGCGCTGGAGCTTTACTTGGTGACCGACCGGTCGTTATCACTCGGCAGGTCTTTGCTCGACATTGTCTCCGCAGCCATACGAGGTGGCGTGACAATGGTGCAGTTGCGCGAAAAGGAGTGCAGCACCCGGGAATTCGTGGCATTGGGCCGGGCAGTGCACGATTTGCTACATTCAGCGGGCATACCGCTGATTATCAACGACCGGTCGGATATTGCACGGGTGATCGGCGCGGAAGGGCTGCATATCGGCCAGCATGATATGGAATACGCCGATGCACGGCATTTGCTGGGACCTGAAGCGATTATCGGATTGTCAGTCGAGAACGAAGAGCAGGCCCGCGCGTGCCTCTCGCTGGACGGACTGGACTACATAGGGGCCAGCCCGGTTTTCTCCACGCCCACCAAAACGGACACGGCACCGGCCCTGGGATTGGAGGGGTTGCGCCGGGTACGGAATATCGTAGGTACGGCCTTACCGATGGTGGCGATCGGTGGGATTAAATTATCTAATATCCAGGACATTATCCATTCCGGGGCGGACGGGGTAGCCGTGGTCAGCGCCATATGCTCGGCCCAGAATCCAACAGAGGCAACTGCGTCATTGTTGGACGCTGTAAAAAAAGTGAAAGGATGAAAATCAACGAGATAGGGGAGTTCGGATTGATCGGGCGCATCGCCGCGGATTTCAAAAGCCTGATCCCTCAGGGGTGGGAGGGGATCGGCGACGATTGCGCGGTCATACCGTGGAACGAAGGCAAATCGCTGGTGGTCACCACGGATTTGCTGGTCGAGAATGTCCATTTCCTGCGGGAGCAAATCACGCCGTACCAGCTCGGCTACAAATCGTTGGCCGTGAACCTGAGCGACATAGCGGCGATGGGAGCGAAACCCGTGGCTACGTTCCTGAGCATCGGACTGCCCTCCGAAACCGTCGAAGTAGAGTGGTGCGACGCCTTTTTCGAGGGCTACCGCTCGTTCGGCGTACCGCTCCTGGGCGGCGACACCACCTCCTCGCCGGAAGGTATCGTAATCAATATCACCGTTTTAGGCATGGCCGAGAACGACCATATCAAACGACGGAGGGATGCCCGGCCGGGAGACTTGATTGCCGTGACCGGGCCGCTGGGCGATTCGGCGGGGGGACTGCAAGCCATCTTGAATAACATTCCGCGTGACGCAGATATAAAAGAGCTTATCAAACGGCACCACCAACCCCGGCCGCATTTGGCGGAAGGGGAGTGGCTGGGCACGCGCGAAGAGGTACACGCCATGATGGACGTTTCGGACGGCGTGGCATCGGATTTGCTCCATATCCTGCGGGCATCGGGCTTGGGAGCCGCCATACGGACGGACGCCGTTCCCACGTCGCCGCTTTTACGAAAAATCGCCGGGCGGGAGGGGTGGAACGCCGCGGAACTGGCCTTGACGGGTGGCGAGGACTATGTGTTGCTCCTGACTGTCGATCCGGCACGGATAAACGACCTGCAAAAGGGGTTCGAAGCCCGGTTCGGGCACCCACTCCATGTCATCGGGGTGTGCGGGAGCGGAAAACCGGAGATCACCTACTCCGGAACGGACAGCCACTTTACAGGATTCGAACACTTTTGATTCAGGAAGATATGAAACGGGTACTCACCATAGCAGGCTCGGACAGCGGCGGGGGCGCGGGCATACAGGCGGACATCAAGACCATCTCGGCATTGGGCTGTTACGCTTCGAGCGCCATCACGGCAGTCACGGCGCAGAATACGCTGGGCGTCGCGGCCGTCGAACCGTTGTCGCCGGATATGATCGAAAAGCAGATCCGCGCCGTACTGGACGACATCGGGGCAGATGCGGTGAAGGTCGGCATGCTGGCTACCGCCGAGATCGTGGAGTTGGTCGCCTCGTTGCTGAAGGAGTACGACCCGCCCTTTATCGTGGTCGATCCGGTGCTGGTGGCCACCTCGGGCGACGTACTGACCGAGGGGAGTGCCACGGAAGCGATCGTCACGCAACTGATGCCGCTGGCAACGGTCGTTACGCCCAATATTCCGGAAGCGGAACGGCTGACCGGGCTGACCGTCGAGTCCACGATGGATTACCGGCCGGTATGGAGTAATCTTCGGGAACAAGGCGCCAGAGCGCTGTTGCTCAAAGGAGGACATCTGGCGAACAACGAGCTGACCGATACGCTGTTCACCACCAAGGAGCAGTTGCCGCACGTCTACACGCACGAGCGGATCGACACGAAAAACATGCACGGCACCGGCTGTACGCTCTCATCGGCGATCGCCTGTTACCTGGCCCTGGGCCATCCGCTGAGCCGTGCGGTCGGGCATGCCACGGACTTCATCCACGAGGCGATAGCGGCCGGACAAGACCTGCATATCGGCGAAGGACACGGCCCGGTAGACCATTTTTTCCGTTACCGCGAAAACCGGTAGAGGGAAATTCCCGGACATCTGACAGAAACCCCGGTAAATACCTATCTTTGCCGGACAGGTTATGAAGATCGACCAACTTTTTTCCAACCGGAACATCATCATCGCCGCGACATTGGCCTTTGTCGCGTGGGTGCTTTTTTTCGACCGGAACAACTACCTCGACTCCCGGCAGTTGGACCGGAAGATCCGGGAACTGGAAGCCGAAAAAGCCTTCTACCTCCATAAGATCACGGAGGACAGCGCCGTGATCGCGGGATTGAAAGACAGCGCCTTTCTGGAGCGGTTCGGCCGTGAGAACTTCCTGATGCGCCGCCCCGGAGAAGAGATCTACCTGATCGACGAAAAATAATTCCTCCCCTTTATTATGCCCCCGACTCCCCACACCCGCGCCATCAACCGGGTGATCGACCATATCAACCACAACCTGCACGAGGCATTCACCCTGGAGGGACTGGCC
>JAJBVQ010000005.1 GCA_020859745.1 Rikenellaceae bacterium | reverse complement strand
GCGTCAGCCCCCACCCTTCGCCCGAATAGGCGAAAACGCCTACCTGCCGGAAGTCGTCCTTGCGGTAGACCAGGCAACGCTGCTCCTGCCACGTCAGCTGGTACAGCAGCGAATCCCCCACCAAGGCCAGCCCCTCGCCGAAATAACGCTCCGGCAGCGAGACCATCCGCTCCGCCTTGCCCGTAGCCAGATCGACTTTCCGCAAAGAGGACTCCCCGTACTCGCCCGTACTCTCATACAGCCCCCCGTCGGCCCACAGCAGGCCCTGCGTATAAGCCTTCGTATCGTGCGGATACTCCGCCACGATCCGGGGCACCACCGTTTTCGGCGCAGGCACCGACGAAACATCCGCCGAAGATGCCGCAGGACCGCCCGCACCGCCGCGGGGAGCCGTCCCCCCGCACGCCGTAACGCCGGACAATATCAAAACCGCTGCCAACAATCGTTTCATATCACATCATTTTCCCGAACGTCCGCCGTCCGGACAGGTACCTCAACACGACGCTTCCCCGGTACATCACGTTTTTCGCAGGCCGGGCATACCCCTCTCTCTCCGAATCCCGCACCAGCCGCTTCCGCATCCGGAACCAGAAATCGCGGTGCCCCCGGACGACCGCCCCGGCGAACGACGTTTTGCGGGTGAGCAGATATGCCGCCGCCTGCAAGCCGTCGGCCCAGAAACGGACGAAATAGACCCCCGCGAAAGCCCCGCGCGAAAGGTTCTTATAAAGCATCGCCAGGTTGTTCCGGAAGTTGAGATAGGTCTTGCGCGGCGAGGTGGCGGGCAACGCCCCACCCCCGACATGGTAAACCGTGCTGGCCGGGCAAACCGCCACCCGATACCCCTCCCGATGTAGCCGCCAGCAGAAGTCGATCTCCTCCATATGGGCGAAAAAGGTTTCGTCCAGCCCTCCCAGCTGCCGCCACAGGCCGGCCCGCACCAGCATCGCCGCCCCCGTCGCCCAAAAAATATCCCGTACCGTGTCGTACTGCCCCTCGTCCTTCTCGACCGTCCCGAAAATGCGTCCCCGGCAAAAAGGGTACCCCAGCGCGTCGATAAAGCCGCCGCAGGCTCCCGCGTACTCGAAATAATCCGTCCG
Organism: Rikenellaceae bacterium; assembly: GCA_020859745.1. GTDB lineage: Bacteria > Bacteroidota > Bacteroidia > Bacteroidales > Rikenellaceae > Rikenella. The sequence continues at coordinate 23,012 of JAJBVQ010000005.1, read as the reverse complement.
CCCATAAGAGCGCACCTTCGGCATCGCCGCCCCCACGGTACCGTCCCCGGACATCAGCGCCACCAGAGGAACGAGCCACGCCGGAGTCACCTCGACATCCGAGTTGAGCAGCAGGAAATAGTCGAATCCCGCCAGCGAATCATGCGCCAACGCCCGGTTATATCCTCCGGTGAAGCCGTAGTTGCGATCAAGGGCAATAACCGATACGCGCCCGTCCCCGCCGTAAGCATCCTCCAGCCACCGCACCGACCCGTCGGTCGAAGCGTTGTCGGCCACCACGACCCGCACTTCGCACCCCGCCGGGGCATGACCCCCGGTCGAACACTCCACCACTCCCGGCAGAAAACGCTGCAGGAACCCCTCGCCGTTCCAGTTCAGGATCACCACCGCCAGCCGCAAAACCTTACTCCTTTCCTGCTCCATAGATCCGGTCGCTTATCTTTTCGGCGTGCGGGTGGTGCGCCAGCCAATCGCCGATGTCGTGTTTCCAGCGCCGGTGCGACCACATCCACAGCTCCGGCCGCTGCCGAATCATCCGCTCCAGCCGCTCGGCATACCGCCGCGTGATCTCGCCCTCCCGCACCGGCTCGTCCCCGTCGTAAATCAGGTCGAACACCGCCTCGTAATAGCCCCGCCGCACTTTCCGCACGTCGAGAAACACCACCGGCATATGGAATTTGAGCGCCATCTTCTCGGTCCCGGTAAAGAAGGGCGTCCACCGCCCCAGGAACATCGTCCAGTTCTGTATCTCCGGCCATCCGGGAGTTTGGTCGGCGATCAGGGCCAGCGTCACATGGCTTCCGGCCCGCCCCCGCCGCACCATCTCGCGCCCCACGTCGTGCATCGGCACCGGAAGCACCCCGAACCGGCTGCGTATCTTCCGGTAAAAGCGGTCGGCACCCTTGTCGCTCAGCGGCCGGTAGACCGCCAGCGTGCCGTCGTGCGTCCGATAGAGGTCGAAATTGGTCGTGTACTCCCACGACCCGTAATGCGCCATGGCCGAGATCCAGGAGCGGCCTCCCGTCCAGCGCACCAGGTCGTCCATATTGAGGTATTTCATCCTCCGGCGGATCTGCCGCTCGTTCACCGAGGCCAGCGAGAGGGTCTCGATAAAGACGTCCGCCAGGTGCTTGTAGAACCGCCGGGCGATTTCGCTCCGCTCCCGGTCGCTCTTCTCCGGGAACGAATGGAGCAGGTTGGTGCGCACCACCTCGCGCCGGTAGCGCACCACGCTGTAGAGCACCCACCGGATCAGGTCGGAAAAGAGGAACTGCACTTTGTATGGCAGCTTCCCGATGCACCACGCCACGGGATATATCAGGTAATAGCTCAGCATCAGCAGCCTTTAAACTCGTTGCCGGTCACCGGCCGGAAGATCTCGTCCCAGATCCGGGGATTCGCCGTCACGATACTCCGTCCGTAGGTATAATCGTCGCCGCCGCAGAAGTCGGCCACCCGGCCCCCGGCCTGCCGCACGATGAAAGCCCCGGCGGCCACGTCCCACGGCGACAGGTTGATGTGGTAAAAGGCGTCCGCCCGTCCGCACGCCACATAGACCAGGTCGGTCGCCGCCGACCCCAGCCGCCGCGCGCCGTGGCTGTGCCGGTTGAAGTATGCGAAGCTGTTCTCGAAATGGCGCACGACCTCCGGGTCGAGTCCGTAGGCCAATCCGGTCAGTACCAGCGCGCTGTCCACTTTCGCGACATCGGACACCCGGATCGCCTCACCGTTAAGATAAGCCGCATCCGCCCCTTTCCACGTGTAGAAACACTCCCGCAATGTCACCTCATAGACCACGCCGACGACCGCCTCCTTAGCCTGCGCATCCCACAAGGCGATGCTGACGGCGTAAGGCGGCAGGCCGTGCACGAAATTGGTGGTGCCGTCCAGCGGGTCGATAATCCACTGGTACGGCGCGCTCTCGTCCACGCGTCCCGACCCCTCCTCGGCGATAAATCCGGCTTCGGGCAACAATTTTTCCAGGGCGGCGATTATCCTCTTTTCGGCCCCTTTATCGACATAGGAGACGAAGTTAAACGCTCCCTTTTCCTCGACTTTGTCGGCCGTAAAGCGTTTCCGCTCGGCGGCTATGTATTCGACGGCCTCGCCGGCTATCTGCCGGACGCGGCCGCACAGGGTTTCCCAATCCGGCTGTATCATATAGTTTCTGTTATTAATCGGTCTTTATGCAGTCCGTAAAGCAAAGATAGCAATTCCGCCACAGGATAAGCCCGCCGGCTGTCGTTTTTTAGGGTAAGGGACAAAAAAACGGGTCTTGCGCATTGATGCGCAAGACCCGCAGCGGGTAGAGGTTCCGCCCCGAAGGACGGAACCGGACTATTTCTGACGGTAGATCTTGGTGTAACCGTAGATCGCTTCGTCACCGAGTTCCTCTTCGATGCGGAGGAGCTGGTTGTATTTGGCCATACGGTCGGAACGGCTCATCGAACCGGTCTTGATCTGGCCCGAGTTGGTCGCCACAGCGATGTCCGCGATGGTAGCGTCCTCGGTTTCACCCGAACGGTGCGAGGTCACGCTGGTATAACCGGCGCGGTGCGCCATCTCGATAGCGTCCAGGGTCTCGGTCAGCGAGCCGATCTGGTTCACTTTGATCAGGATCGAGTTGCCGCAGCCCATTTCGATCCCTTTTTTCAGGAATTCAACGTTGGTCACGAACAGGTCGTCCCCTACCAGCTGGCACTTGTCGCCGATAGCGGCGGTCAGTTTCTGCCAGCCTTCCCAGTCGTTTTCGCTCATGCCGTCCTCGATCGAGTCGATCGGGTATTTGGCCACGAGGCCTTTCAGGTATTCCACCTGCTGGTCGGAGTTCAGTTTGGCACCCTTGTCGCCTTCGAATTTGGTGTAGTCGTAAATGCCGTCTTTGTAAAACTCGGAAGAAGCGCAGTCCATACCGATCGACACGTCGCCGCCTTCGCATTTGCGGCCCGGTTTGTAGCCTGCTTTCTTGATGGCTTCGATGATCGACTCGATAGCGTCCTCAGTCCCTTTCAGGGTCGGAGCAAAACCGCCTTCGTCGCCCACTGCGGTAGACAGGCCACGATCGTGCAATACCTTCTTCAAGGCGTGGAACACTTCGGCGCCCATGCGCAGCCCTTCGCTGAACGACGGTGCGCCTACCGGACGGATCATGAACTCCTGGAATGCGATCGGAGCATCGGAGTGCGAACCGCCGTTGATGATGTTCATCATCGGAACCGGCAGGGTCTTGGCATTCGAACCGCCGATGTAGCGGTAAAGCGGCATGCCCATGTAGTTGGCGGCAGCCTTGGCGCAAGCCAGCGACACGCCGAGGATGGCATTGGCCCCCAGGTTCGATTTGGTCGGGGTGCCGTCCAGCGCGATCATGGTTTTGTCGATCCCAACCTGGTCGGTAACCATCATGCCTACGATCTCTTTGGCGATCACTTCGTTGACGTTCTGCACGGCTTTGAGCACGCCTTTGCCCAGGTAACGGCCTTTGTCGCCGTCACGCAGTTCGAGCGCTTCGTTTTCGCCGGTCGACGCCCCGCTCGGCACGGCTGCGCGGCCGAAAGCGCCGCTGGCGGTCAGTACTTCAACTTCTACGGTCGGATTGCCGCGCGAATCGAGGATCTCGCGTGCATGTACGCTGATGATTTGTCCCATTTTTCTTTTGATTATTAAGTAATTGTAGTATTCGGGTATCGCCTCACAAAAAGAGGGGCTTCGCCTTCGTTGCCGTCGGCGAATTCCCCTCAAAAATAGTGCTTTGTTTTCGACTACGCAAATTTTTCGATTTGGCGCGGCGCGCAGCGCACGCTATGCCAACCGGAAAATTTACTCGGCCTTTGCTTCCGCAGCTTCAGCCGCAGGAGCCTCGGCAGTTTCGGCAACCGGAGCGGCCGTTTCCTCGGCAGCAGCCGGAGCAGCAGCTTTCTTAGCGCCCCCGGCACGGCGGGTACGCCCCTTGGCCGCAGCCCCCGCTTTCTTAGCGGTCCCTGCGTTCTGGGTGTAGTCCGTGTCGAAGTCCACCAGCTCGATGAAGCAGGTTTCCGCTCCGTCGCCCTGACGGAAGCCGGTTTTCAGGATACGGGTGTACCCCCCCGGACGCTCGGCGATCTTCGGGGCCACTTCGCGGAACAGTTCGACGACGGCCTCCTTGTTCTTCAGGTACGCGAATACCATACGGCGCGAATGCGTGGAATCATCCTTCGACTTAGTAATGATGGGTTCCACGAAAGTACGGAGCGCCTTGGCCTTAGCCAGCGTGGTATTGATGCGTTTGTGCAGGATCAACGATACAGCCATATTGGACATCAAGGCTTTCCGGTGGGATGCCTGACGACCGAGGTGGTTGATGGTTTTGTTATGTCTCATGGTTGTGTTTAGTCTTTGTCAAGTTTGTACTTAGCCACGTCCATCCCGAAGTGGAGGTTCAGGCTTTCGAGCAGTTCGTCCAGTTCGGAAAGCGATTTCTTGCCGAAATTGCGGAATTTCAGCAGGTCGCTCCGCTGGAACCGCACGAGTTCGCCCAGGGTCTCCACCTCCGCTGCTTTCAGACAGTTCAGCGCACGGACGGACAGATCCTGTTCCGTGAGCTTGGTCTTGAGCAGCTGCCGCATGTGGAGAATATCCTCGTCGAACTCCTCGGTAGCGGCCTTTTCCTCGGTATCCAGCGTGATCTTCTCATCGGAGAAAAGCATAAAGTGGAAAATGAGGATCTTGGCCGCCTCTTTCAAGGCGTCCTTCGGGTGGATAGACCCGTCGGTGGTGATTTCGATGGTCAGTTTTTCGTAGTCGGTCTTCTGCTCCACGCGGTAGTTTTCGACCGAGTACTTAACATTCTTGATGGGTGTGTGAATCGAGTCAATCGGGAGCAGCCCGAACGGAGCATCGGCCGGACGGTTCTCTTCGGCGGGCACGTAACCGCGTCCTTTGCCGATGGTGAGTTCCATCTGGAATTTCACGTCGGGTTCGAGGCGGCAGATCAGCAGGTCGGGATTGAGGACTTTGAAACCGGTCATGAAGTTGGAGAGATACCCTGCGGTAAGCTCGGTCACCCCGGTCACGTTCACGGTGACCTTTTCCGATTCCACGTTCTCGACGGTCCGTACCAGACGCACCTGTTTCAGGTTCAGAATGATTTCTATCATCTCTTCCATCACTCCGGGGATGGAAGCAAACTCGTGGTCTACGCCCTGAATATGTACAGTGGTAAAGGCGTAACCCTCGAGTGACGACAGCAGTATTCGGCGGAGTGCATTACCCACGGTGATGCCGAACCCAGGCTCCAGCGGACGGAATTCGAACCGTCCGAAGGATGCCGTGGAGTCGAGCATGATCACCTTATCGGGCTTCTGGAATGCTAATATTGCCATAGTGTTTTGTGCTCCTCGATTAATGACTATTTAGAATAGAGTTCGACGATCAGTTGTTCGTTGATATTTTCGGGAATTTCCGCCCGTTCGGGTTTTTGCATAAATTTCCCCGACATCGATGAGGCATCCCATTCGATCCACGAGAACCGGCTGCGCTGGGTCGAACCCAAAGCGTTGGCAATCACTTCCAACGATTTAGATTTCTCGCGCACGGCGACGATCTGCCCCGGTTTCAAGGAGTACGACGGGATGTTGACAACTTCGCCGTCCACGGTGATGTGGCGGTGCGAAACGAGCTGCCGCGCCGCTGCGCGCGTCGGTGCGATGCCCATCCGGTAAACGACGTTGTCCAGACGCGATTCCAGCAACTGCAAAAGCACCTCGCCGGTCACACCCCCTGCGCGTTCCGCAGCCTCGAAGGTGCGGCGGAACTGCTTTTCGAGCATCCCGTAAAGCGCTTTGACTTTCTGTTTCTCCTTCAGCTGGACGCCGTATTCCGATACTTTCTTGCGACGGCGGTTCAGCCCATGTTGTCCCGGAGGATAGTTCTTCTTTTCGAATGAAGAGTCCGAGCCGAAGATCGGTTCGCCGAATTTACGGGCAATTTTGGTTCTTGGTCCTGTATAACGTGCCATTTTATCTTTTTACTTTTTTGTCTTTTTTGAAAGGTATGGTAAAATTATCCGCAGTTGAGTTCTGACTTAGGCGGCAGCACAGGCTGCGCCCGGCCAGACGGCTCAGACACGACGACGTGCCGGCGGACGGCAACCGTTATGGGGCAGCGGGGTCACGTCGATGATCTCGACCACTTCGATCCCGGCGCCGTTGATGGTCCGGATAGCCGATTCGCGGCCCGAACCCGGCCCTTTCACATACACTTTCACTTTGCGCAGCCCGAGGTCATAAGCCACCTTGGCGCAATCCTGCGCCGCGGTCTGCGCCGCATACGGGGTGTTCTTCTTGGAACCCCGGAAGCCCATCTTACCGGCCGAACTCCAGCTAATGACCTGGCCTTCGCCGTTGGTCAGGGTAATGATTACGTTATTGAACGTCGAGTGAACGTGGGCCTGACCCAGTGCGTCAACCTTAACGACTTTCTTTTTTACTGATCCTGTTTTCTTTGCCATAATTTTATGCCTAATTGGAGTTAGGATAAACGGTTAACTACTTGGTTGCCTTTTTCTTGTTCGCAACGGTTTTCTTGCGTCCCTTGCGGGTGCGGGCATTGTTCTTGGTGCTCTGGCCGCGTACGGGCAGGCCCAGACGATGCCGGATGCCGCGGTAGCAACCGATGTCCATCAGGCGTTTGATGTTGAGCTGGATGCTCGAACGCAGTTCGCCTTCCACGCGCATCCCTTCGCTGGAGATGACGTTACGGATGGCGCCGATCTGTTCGTCGGTCCAGTCCTTCACTTTGGTATCCTGGTCGATACCCGCCTTCTCGAGAATAACAGCAGCCGTGCTTCTCCCGATGCCGTAGATATAGGTGAGGCCGATTACGCCCCGTTTGTTCTTAGGTAAGTCGACTCCGACAATACGTGCCATAAGTTCTGTTCTTTTTCTTTGAAATTCTTAAAACTCAGTTCAGACTTGCATTCCCCGGCATGCGCAGGCATATCCGGGAAGTGCAAAATCAACCCTGGCGCATTTTGAGCTTCGGGTTCTTTTTGCAGATCACATAGACGCGGCCTTTGCGGCGCACGATCTTGCAGTCTTCGCTGCGTTTTTTGATGGATGCTCTGACTTTCATCGTTTTGAGTTGTTTTGTTCGACGGCTCCGGCATATGCCGGGCCTGCAAAATTACTTGTACCGGAACGAAATCCTCCCTTTCGACAGGTCGTAGGGCGACATTTCGACCTTTACTTTGTCCCCGGGCAGAATCTTGATGTAGTGCATCCTCATCTTTCCGGAGATGTGGGCGGTAATTATGTGGCCGTTATCCAGCTCCACGCGGAACATGGCGTTGGATAAGGCTTCGATAATGGTCCCGTCCTTTTCGATTGCAGCTTGTTTAGCCATTCAGTGTTGGTTTTTTAAGCATTGCGGCGGTCTTCCTCCCGGCCTGCCGTGGCACCGAAGCGCCCCGTCAGTCGATCGGAAGCCCTTTTTCGATATACTCAAACGTCGTGAGGACATCCGGTCCGTCATCCGTTATCGCCACGGCGAATTCGAAATGAGCGGAGGGCTTGCGGTCGGCGGTTCTGACAGTCCAACCGTCTTTTTCAAAGATCACGTTGCGGGTGCCGAGGTTGATCATGGGCTCTATGCAGAGCACCATGCCGGCCTTCAGCTGAGGGCCGCTGCCGCGTTTCCCGTAGTTCGGGACCTGCGGCTCCTCGTGCAGGTTGCGTCCCAGCCCGTGGCCGACCATTTCGCGAACGACGGTCATGCCGTGGCTTTGGGCATACTCCTGTACGGCGTGGGAGATATCGCCAATCCTATTTCCCACTTTTGCCTGCGCTACACCTCTATAAAGGGCCTCCTTGGTGACGTCCAGCAGCTCCCGAGTACGCGGGGCCACCTCTCCTACAGCGAATGTGTAGGCGGAATCGCCATGAAAACCGTTCATAAATGCGCCGCAGTCGACCGACAGTACGTCGCCTTCCTGCAATGCGTACCCCGACGGAATCCCGTGCACGACCTGCTCGTTGACGGACATGCAGAGTGTCGCCGGAAATCCCCCGTAACCTTTGAAGTTCGGCACTGCGCCGTTCGAGCGGATGTAATCTTCAGCCATCTGGTCCAGCTCCCTGGTGGTGACACCCGGACGGATGTTTCGCCCCACAAGGGCCAGCGTGCGGCTGACGAGTTGGTTGCTCTGGCGGAGCAGTTCGATCTCCTCTTTGGTTTTCAGGTATATCATTGGTATATATAAAAGAACCTTTTTCTCTGGATATGGTTCATCGTGCGGGGCATGGCCTCCCTATCACCGGGGAAAGTGAACGGCACACCGCCGCCCACTTCTCAGGCGGGGCGAAACCGCCCGCGCCCCCGGAAATATGGGATTAGTTCATGCGCCCTTTCATGCGTCCGCTTTTCATCAGGCCGTCATAGTGACGCAGCAACAGGTGAGACTCGATCTGCTGCAAGGTATCGAGCACCACCCCTACCAGGATCAACAGCGAGGTTCCCCCGTAGAACAGGGCGAACTGGCCGTCGACGCCGATCATGCGGGCGAACACCGGCAAGATCGCGACGATCGCCAGGCAGATCGAGCCCGGCAGCGTGATCCTCGTCATGATGGTGTCCAGGTAATTGGCGGTCTGTTTGCCCGGTTTGATGCCCGGGATAAAACCGCCGTTGCGCTTCATGTCGTCCGCCATCTGGTTGGTGTTGATGGTGATCGCCGTGTAGAAGTAGGTGAACGCCATCACCAGCAGGCCGAACACGAGGTTATACCAGAAACCGTAGATGTTCCCGAAAATAGCCCCCAGTCCCTGCGTGGCTTCGAACTTGGTGAAGATCAGCGGCAGCATCATGATCGCCTGGGCGAAGATGATCGGCATTACCCCTGCGGCGTTGATCTTCAGCGGGATGTACTGGCGTACGCCGCCGTACTGTTTGTTCCCCACAATGCGCTTGGCATACTGCACGGGTATTTTCCGCACGGCCTGCACCAGCGCGATGGTCCCGGCGAAAACCAGGAACAGGAGCACCAGCTCGACGATCAGCATCACGAATCCACCGCCTGCGGTCGTGAACCGGGCGTTGAGCTCGGCCAGGAACGCATGCGGCAGCCGCGCGATGATCCCGATCATAATGATCAGCGATACCCCGTTGCCGATCCCCTTGTCGGTGATCTTTTCCCCCAGCCACATCACGAACATGGTCCCTGCAATCAAGACCATCGTAGCGCTGAAGGTGAACAGGAACGAGTTCCCCAGCACGAACGCCGACTGCGGCAGCTGGTAATTGAGGTTGGCCAGGTAAGCCGGGGCCTGCAACAACAGGATCCCGATGGTCAGGTACCTCGTCCACTGGTTGATCTTGCGCCGGCCGCTTTCGCCTTCTTTCTGGAGTTTCTGGAAATAGGGAATGGCAATCCCCAACAGCTGGATCACGATCGAAGCCGAGATGTACGGCATAATCCCCAATGCAAAGATAGAGGCATTGGAGAACGCCCCCCCGGAGAAGATGTCGAGCAGTCCCAGGATCCCGTCCGAGGTCTGTTTCTGGAGGCCGGAGCCGGTGAGCGCTTCGGGGTTGAGCCCCGGAAGCACCACGAAACTCCCCAGCCGGTAGATCAGAAGCAGCCCCAAGGTGTAGAGGATGCGGTTGCGCAGCTCCTCGATCTTGAAGATGTTCCGAATGGTGTCAATTAATTTTTTCATGAGCCAAAAAAGTAGGCAGTAGGGTTACTTTGGGTTAGAGTTTGGTCGCGGTTCCGCCCTGGGCCTCGATAGCGGCCTGCGCCGATTTCGAGAAGGCGTGCGCCGTAACGTCCACTTTCTTGGTCAACGCCCCGGTTCCGAGCACTTTCACCACGTCGTTCTTGGCTATCAGCCCGGCGGCGTACAGTTCGGCCGGCCCGATCACGGTAGCTCCGGTCTTGGCAGCCAGCGTCTCAAGCGCGCCGAGGTTGACGGTCTTGAACACCACTTTGTTGATGTTGGTGAAGCCGAACTTCGGCAGACGGCGCTGCAACGGCATCTGGCCGCCCTGGAAACCGCGTTTGCTCTTGTAGCCCGAACGCGACTGGGCCCCTTTATGTCCGCGCGTGGAGGTTCCGCCGTAACCCGACCCCTGTCCGCGGCCGATGCGTTTCTCGCTGTGGGTAGAACCCTGTGCGGGTTTGATATTACTGAGGTTCATAATACTTCGCTCTGTTTAAAAGAATCTATTTAACTTCTTCAACGTTGACGAGATGTTTCACTTTCTCGACCATGCCCATGATCTCGGGGCATTTGTTGTGTTCCACGCTCTGGCGGATCTTGCGCAGTCCGAGAGCGTCCAAATTGGCGCGCTGCTGCTTGGAAGCACCGATGCGGCTTTTGGTCTGGGTGATTTTAACTATTGCCATTTCGCTGTATAGTTATGCTGTGTTATGTGGATAAATACTCCTAACGAAAAGGGGTAAATTAACCGTTAAATACTTTGGTGAGTGAAATGCCGCGGGTCTCGGCGATGGTCACCGGGTCGCGCAGCTCGGCCAGCGCAGCCACGGTGGCTTTCACCAGGTTGTGCGGGTTCGACGAGCCTTTGCTCTTGGCCAGCACGTTCTTGACCCCGACGCTCTCCAGCACGGCACGCATGGCACCCCCTGCGATCACCCCGGTACCGGGAGACGCCGGACGCAGCAATACCCGCGAGCCGCTGAACTTGGCGATCTGCTCGTGAGGGATGGTTCCTTTCAGAACCGGAACTTTGATCAGGTTCTTCTTGGCATCTTCGACACCTTTGGCGATAGCGGAGGTCACTCCGGAAGCCTTACCGAGGCCGTAGCCCACGATCCCGTTTTCATTCCCAACCACTACAATAGCGGAGAAGGTGAAGGTCCGCCCCCCTTTGGTAACTTTCGTTACACGCTGTATGCTTACCAGGCGGTCTTTGAGCTCGATGTCGCTGGTGCGTACTTTCTTTATGTTGTTCGTTGACATAATGTTTCGTTGGTCTTAATTAGAATTTAAGCCCGCCTTCGCGTGCGGCATCGGCCAGTTGTTTCACGCGGCCGTGGTACAGGTACCCGTTGCGGTCGAAGGCTACGCCGGACACGCCGGCCGCCATGGCTTTCGCAGCCACGGCTTTCCCGACCAGCGCTGCGACTTCGGTCTTGGTCTTGCCTTTGGCCGCTTCGGCCACTTCCTTGTCCAAAGAAGAAGCCGCTGCCAGGGTCTTACCTGCCCGATCGTCGATCACCTGGGCGTAAATCTGCTTGTTGCTACGGAAAACCGTCAGGCGCGGCGTTTCGGCCGTCCCGTTAACGATCTTGCGAATGCGCATCTTGATGCGTGCGCGTCTTGCTATTTTAGTAAGTGCCATTGTCTTCTTAACTGTTATTTGGAGTTAGCTGACTTCCCTGCTTTGCGGCGCAGCTGCTCGCCTACGAACTTGATACCTTTACCCTTATACGGTTCCGGTTTGCGCAGCGAGCGGATCTTGGCAGCCACCTGTCCGATGAGCTGTTTGTCAGCGCTCTTCAGGGTCAGGATAGGGTTCCCTTTCTTTTCGGCGAAAGCCTCGGCTTTCACCTCCGCCGGCAGCATGATATGAATATCGTGCGAATACCCCAGGCTCAGTTCGAGGATCTGACCTTTGACTTCGGCTTTGAAACCGACGCCGATCAACTCCTGTTTGGTTTCGTATCCGGTCGATACGCCGTGCACCATATTGGCGATCAGCGCACGATACAAGCCGTGCATAGACCGGTGCCGCGGCTGGTCGGTCGGCCGTGTTACATGGATCTCTTCTCCCTCGACCTTCACGGTGATGTCCGGATCGACTTTCTGGGAAAGCTGTCCGAGAGGGCCTTTCACGCTTACCACATTGTCGGCGCCAACGGTAACGGTAACGCCTTTAGGCAGGTTTACAGGTAATTTTCCGATTCTTGACATTGTATTGTCTGGTTTGTTTGATTAATATACGTAACACAGCACTTCGCCGCCCACTTTGTCCTGGCGGGCCTGCTTGTCTGTCATCACCCCTTTGGAGGTCGAAACGATGGCGATGCCCAGGCCGTTCATCACGCGCGGCATGTCGGCTGCGCTGGCGTACTGCCGCAAGCCCGGACGGCTCACGCGCGTGAGGGCTTTGATCGCCGGAGTTTTGGTCTCCGGGTGGTACTTCAAGGCGATCTTGATGGTCGAGAAGCCTTTTTCGTTGGTTCCGAATTTGTAAGCGAGGATGTAGCCCTGTTCGTGCAGGATGCGTACGATCTCTTGCTTGATTTTCGAGCCGGGAGCTTCAACCACTTTGTGGTTGGCTTTCACCGCGTTTCTGATACGTGTCAGAAGATCTGCTATCGGATCTGTCATGGTTAAAATTGATTGTGTTGTTTTCTGTTTTTCAATGCGTTACACTCGCCGAACCGATGTAAAGGGTTCACACAAGCGCCCACAAAGAGTGGCAAAGTTACAAACTATTCATTAATAATCAAATTATTAGCGGGTTTTTTATCGCTTTTTCCCCGGACTCCCGAGCGGGGCCGCGGGCTGCGCATAAAAAAGGGAACCCCGTAATCCGGGGCCCCCTTTATCCTGTCCGTCCGCCTGAGGCGGCCGGTGGTCGTTGGTACGAAAACTACCAGCTCGCTTTCTTCACACCCGGCAGCAGGCCTGCGGATGCCATTTCGCGGAACTGGATACGGCTGATGCCGAACTGGCGCATATAGCCTTTCGGACGGCCGGTCAGCTGGCAACGATTATGCAGGCGGATCGGGTTCGAGTTCTTCGGCAGTTTGGCCAGACCCGCATAATCCCCGGCTTCTTTCAAAGCCTTGCGTTTCGCTGCATATCGCGCCACGAGCTTCGCCCGTTTCACTTCACGGGCTTTCATCGATTCTTTTGCCATGGCTTAGTTCTTTTTAGCGTTTTTAAAAGGAAGGCCGAACTGTTTGAGCAGCGCATAAGCCTCCGTGTCGTTCCCCGCAGTGGTTACGAACGTAATTTCCACCCCAAAAATTTTGGTGATCTTGTCGATGTCGATCTCCGGGAAGATGATATGCTCCTGCACCCCCAGGGTGTAGTTGCCCTGCCCGTCGAACTTGTCGCTGATCCCCTTGAAGTCGCGGATACGCGGCAGCGATACGGCGATCAGACGTTCCAGAAATTCGTACATCCGTTCGCGGCGTAAGGTGACGCGCACCCCGATCGGCATCTGCTTACGCAGTTTGAAGTTCGAGATGTCTTTCTTGGAACGGGTCTGCACGGCGTGCTGCCCCGCAATGGTAGAAAGTTCGCTCTGGGCCACTTCCACCAGCTTTTTGTCGGCAACGGCGGCGCCGATACCCTGGTTGATGACGATCTTTTCGAGCTTCGGCACCTGCATGATGCTCTTGTAGCCGAACTCTTTCATCAAAGCGGGAGCGATCTCCTCTTTGTATTTGTTCTTGAGTGAAGGTACGTATGCCATTATTTGATCTCCTCCCCTGATTTGACGGCCACGCGGACCAGTTTGCCTTGTTCGTTCTTTTTGCGGCCCACACGGGTAGCCTTTCCGCTTTTCGGATCGAGCGGTTGCAGGTTGCTGATGTGGATCGGAGCCTCCTGCTTCACGATCCCGCCCTGGGGATTGGCTGCGTTGGGTTTGGTGTGTTTGCTCACCATATTGACCCCTTCGACAATCGCACGCTGCTTCTCAACAATGACCTCGAGCACTTTGCCCTGCTGGCCCTTGTTGTCGCCTGCATTGACGTACACCGTGTCCCCTTTTTTAATATGTAATTTGGTCGACATTTCTGTGTGTTTGTTAAAGGTTTACAGCACTTCCGGTGCCAACGAAATGATTTTCATGTTGGCATCCCTCAGCTCTCTGGCCACCGGGCCGAAGATGCGCGTGCCGCGCATTTCGCCTGTGTTGTTGAGCAGCACCACGGCGTTGTCGTCGAAACGGATGTAAGAGCCGTCCTGGCGGCGGATCTCTTTTTTGGTCCGCACCACGATCGCTTTCGATACCGCGCCTTTTTTGATGTCGCCCGACGGGGTCGCGCTCTTCACGCTCACGACGATCTTGTCGCCGATCGAAGCGTAGCGGCGGCCGGTACCGCCAAGTACACGGATACAGAGAACTTCCTTGGCTCCGCTGTTATCGGCTACGGAGAGCCGGCTTTCTTGTTGTATCATGGTTACTTAGCTCTTTCAATGATTTCTACTAATCTCCACCGTTTGCTTTTGCTTAAGGGGCGGGTCTCCATAATACGAACGGTATCGCCTTCGCCGCAGTCGTTGGTCTCGTCGTGAGCTACGAACTTGGTGGTTTTGTTAACGAACTTGCCGTATATCGGGTGTTTCACTTTGCGTTTGACAGCAACGACGATCGATTTGTCCATCTTGTTGCTGACGACCACCCCGGTTCTCTCTTTTCTAAGGTTTCTTTCTTCCATGGCCTCTACTTGTTAATAGTGGTGGTTTGTTTTTCGCGCAGGATGGTCAGCATACGAGCGATGTCACGGCGCATATTCTTGATAACGGTCGAGTTCTCTGCCGGAGAAACCGCATGGTTCAGCTTTGCCTTGAGCAGGTTGGCCTTTTCGGTATCCACACGTTCGATGATTTCGCCTGCAGTCAGTTCACGTATTTCAGATGTTTTCATGTCTTCGTGTTAGATTGAGGTTTCGGTATAATCGCGGCGGATAATGAACTTGGTGGTGATCGGCAACTTCTGGGCGCCGAGGCGCAGCGCTTCCTGCGCTACTTCCAGCGGCACGCCTTCCGCTTCGAACAGGATGCGGCCCGGGGTCACCGGAGCCACGAACCCTTCGGGCGAACCTTTACCTTTACCCATACGCACTTCGGCCGGTTTCTTGGTGATAGGCTTGTCCGGGAAGATCCGGATCCAAACCTGGCCTTCACGCTTCATCTGGCGCACGATGGCCTGACGGGCTGCTTCAATCTGTCGCCCGGTGATCCACGCAGATTCGAGGGCTTTGATACCGAACGAACCGAATGACAGTTCGGCACCTCTCTGTGCCAGACCTTTCATGCGGCCTTTCTGCATTCTGCGAAATTTCGTCTTTTTTGGTTGTAACATGGTTAGTTCCTTTTATTACGTCTGACGACAGATTTACTGATTATTACTGTTACGGTCCCCGCCACGACGGTCGCCGCCGTTTCTGCGGTCCCCGCCACGGCCACCGCCGCGACGGTCGTCACGACCACGGCCCCCGCGACGATCGTCGCGTCCGCCGCGCTCGCCGCCGCGGCCCGGAGTACCGGCTGCCGAAGCGCTCATCCCCACGATCGGAGAGAGGTCGCGTTTGGTGTAAACCTCGCCGTTGCAGATCCATACCTTGACCCCCAACAGCCCTACCTTGGTCAATGCCTCAGCCAGGTTGTAGTCGATATCGGCACGGAAAGTGTGCAGCGGAATACGTCCTTCTTTATAAGACTCGGAACGGGCCATTTCGGCACCCCCCACACGCCCCGAGATCTGGATCTTGATCCCTTCGGCGCCCATGCGCATGGTCGATGCGATGGTGGTCTTGATAGCCCGGCGGTAAGAGATGCGCCCTTCCACCTGGCGTGCGATATTATTGGAAACGATCACCGCGTCCAGCTCCGGACGTTTCACTTCGAAGATGTTGATCTGAACATCCTTGCCGGTGAGCTTGCGCAGTTCTTCCTTCAGTTTGTCGACTTCCGAGCCGCCCTTGCCGATGATGATCCCCGGACGCGAGGTGCTGATGGAAACGGTCACCAACTTCAGCGTGCGTTCGATCACGATCTTCGAGATGCTGGCTTTGGCCAGACGGGCCCCGAGGTATTTGCGGATTTTGGAATCTTCGACGAGTTTGGCCGGGAATTCCTTGCCGCCATACCATGACGAGTCCCAGCCGCGGATAATGCCCAGTCGATTGGCAATCGGATTTACTTTCTGTCCCATCTTAGTTCGCGGCGTTTTCAGGTTTCACATCGGCGGCTTTCTTGGCGGCCGTTTTCTTGGTTGCAGTCGCTTTGGCCTCTTTCGCCGGAGCTTCCGCTGCGACAGCGGCCGGAGCGGCCTGCACCATGCGGTCCACAATGATGGTCACATGGTTGGAGCGTTTGCGAATGCGGTATGCGCGACCCTGCGGCGCCGGCTGGATACGTTTGAGCTGGCGGCCGCCGTCCACGAAGATGGTTTTTACGCAAAGCGGGGTCTCTTCCAGGGAAACGCCCTGGTTCTTGGCTTCCCAGTTGGCGATAGCCGAACGGAGGAGCTTTTCGAGGCGTACCGACGCCTCTTTTTTGCTGTAACGCAGCATACCGAGGGCCTTGTTAATCTCGACGCCACGGATCATATCTGCGACAAGTCTCATTTTTCTGGGAGACGTCGGGCATTCGCGCAGCGACGCAACGGCGGTCACGCGCTTCTCTGCCTTGAGCTTTTCGGCTCTTAATCTTTTTCTTGCACCCATTAGTTATAATGAATTACTTTTTTTAACACTATTTTTTCTTGTTGCCCCCGTGACCGCGGAAGCTGCGGGTGGGCGCGAATTCGCCCAGCTTGTGGCCCACCATGTTTTCGGTGACATAGACCGGGATGAATTTGTTCCCGTTATGTACCGCCAGGGTGTGTCCCACGAAGTCCGGCGAGATCATGCTTGCCCGTGACCAGGTCTTGATAACCGATTTCTTGCCACTGTCATTCATGGCGAGAATCTTACCTTCGAGTTTCGGCTCGATATAGGGTCCTTTTTTAAGTGAACGGCTCATTTACGCTGATTTTAGATTATTTATTCCTACGTGAAACGATGAACTTGGAGGTCGTTTTCTTCGGGTTGCGGGTTTTGTAGCCCTTGGCCAGCACGCCCGTACGCGAGCGCGGGTGACCCCCTGAAGCACGGCCTTCACCACCGCCCATCGGGTGGTCTACCGGGTTCATCACGACACCGCGGTTGCGCGGACGACGGCCGAGCCAGCGTTTGCGCCCTGCTTTACCGCTCTGCTCGAGGCTGTGGTCCGGGTTCGACACCGTCCCGACAGTCGCGCGGCAGGCGGTCAGCACCATCCGGGTTTCGCCTGAAGGAAGTTTAATAATAGCGTACTTGCCTTCGCGGGCAAGCAGCTGAGCGTAAGTCCCGGCCGAACGTGCCATGACGGCGCCCCGGCCCGGGGTGAGTTCGATGCAGTGCACAACGGTACCAAGAGGAATTTCCGAAAGGAATAGTGTGTTGCCCACTTCGGGTGCTACGCCCGCGCCGCTGGCGATGGTCTGCCCCACCGTCAGCCCCACCGGGGCCACGATGTAGCGTTTCTCACCGTCGGCATAAACCACCAGCGCGATACGCGCGCTGCGGTTCGGGTCGTATTCGATGGATTTAACCGTAGCGGTCATGCCATCCTTATTGCGCATGAAGTCGATGATGCGGTACTGACGTTTGTGTCCACCACCGAGATAGCGCATGGTCATTTTACCGGTATTGTTACGGCCGCCTGAGGATTTGAGCGGCGTTACCAGTGATTTTTCCGGGGTCGAAGTAGTAATATCGTCGAACGTGCCGATAATTTTGTGTCTCTGACCCGGGGTCATCGGTTTAAATTTTCTAACTGCCATCGTCTTTAGATATTACTGTAAAAATCGATCTTGTCTTCGCCACCGAGGGTAACGATTGCTTTTTTGTAGCGGTTCTGACGCCCTTCGAGCATCCCCGCCTTGGTGTAGCGGCTCTTGTACTTGCCGTCGTAGTTGCAGGTGTTCACCTCGGCAACGACCACGCCGTACATAGCTTCCACCGCAGCTTTGATCTGCAGTTTGTTGGCGCGCGGGTCAACAATAAAACCGTAGCGGTTCAGTTTTTCGCCCTGAGCCGTCATTTTTTCGGTTAGTATCGGCTTAATTAAAATTTCCATGATTTCTTAGTCGTAATCGTTACTGGATTCCACAAACTTGCTGCATGGCCGCCACGGCGCCTTCGCCGCCGACCAGCAGGTGGGCTGCGTTCATCACGTCGTAGGTGTTCAGGTTCTGGGCCTGGATCACTTTGACGTTGGGCAGGTTGCGTGAGGCGAGGATCACCCCGGCGTTGTTCATGTCGCCGCACAGCACCACGAGGGTCTTCTTATCCGCGATGCCCAGGTTCCTGGCCGCTGCGATGAATTCCTTGGTCTTCGGCTGCATTTCGAGGGTGTCCACCACCGTAATGGCCGAGTTCTGAGCCTTGTAGGTCAGCGCGCTGCGGCGTGCCAGCTGTTTGAGTTTCTTGTTCAGCTTGAAGCTGTAGTCGCGCGGCACCGGACCGAATACGCGGCCCCCGCCTACGAACAACGGAGACAGGATCGAGCCCGAACGTGCCCCGCCCGTACCTTTCTGCTTCTTGAGTTTGCGGGTGGACCCGGCAACCTCGTTGCGCTGCTTCGACTTGTGCGTACCCTGACGCTGGTTGGCCAGATACTGTTTCACATCCAGGTAGATCGCATGATCATTGGGCTGTTCAACAGCAAAGACTGCGTCGTTCAGGGTGATCTTCTTCCCGGTCTCTTTACCGGCGATATCGAGTATGTTCAATTCCATAACTTAATTCCCCCTTAGCCTTCGATTAACAAGTACGATCCTTTGGCGCCCGGAATGGAACCTTTCACGAGGATAAGGTTGTTCTCGGGTATCACTTTGAGCACTTTGAGGTTGAGCACTTTCACCTGCTCGCCCCCGGTGCGGCCCGGCATGCGCTTGCCTTTGAACACGCGCGACGGGTAAGACGATGCCCCCAGCGATCCGACGTGGCGCTGGCGGTTGTGCTGGCCGTGGGTCTGCCCGCCGACACCGCCGAAGCCGTGGCGTTTGACAACCCCCTGAAACCCTTTCCCTTTCGAGATACCGGTCACGTCGACCCATTCGCCTTCCGCGATAACGTCAACGCCCACCACGTCGCCCAGGTTCATTTCGCTTTCGAACGATTTGAACTCGGCGATCTTGCGTTTCGGCGTCACGTTGGCCTTGGCGAAGTGCCCCATCATTGGCTTGCTGGTGTGCTTTTCCTTTTTGTCGTCATAGGCAAGCTGCACTGCTGCATAGCCGTCTTTCTCGACGGTCTTCACCTGCGTAACCACACACGGACCAGCTTCGATAACAGTGCATGGGATGTTTTTCCCCTCGGCACTGAAAACGGATGTCATTCCGATTTTCTTTCCAATTAGTCCTGACATTTTGTTTGTTAATGGTTTGTTATTGTTTAAACCTTTTCAACTCTCCGCATCGACAAGCCCCTTAATTATCAATAAGTTACCTGCATAAAGAGAGCAAAGGCGACTGCAAAGATAGCGCTTTACGGTTGATTATCAAATTTTTCGCGCAATTTTTTCGGGGTTTATGCTTCATTTTCAATATGCTACCGCTGCGCCGGCCGCAATAGGCGAAAAAGGTACGGGGGAATATCCCTTGCGGAATATTCCCCCGAACCTTCGTAGATAACGGACAGCTTCAGCCGGTTACCGGCAGGCCGCCCCTTCGGAAAATCAGTCTCAGACTTTGATCTCGACCTCCACGCCGCTCGGCAGTTCGAGTTTCATCAGCGCATCGATGGTCTTGGAAGTCGAGCTGTAAATGTCCAGGATCCGCTTAAAAGTGGAGAGCTGGAACTGCTCGCGCGACTTCTTGTTGACGAAAGTCGACCGGTTGATGGTGAAGATCTTTTTGTTGGTGGGCAGCGGAATCGGGCCGCTGACTACCGCGCCCGTCGATTTGACGGTCTTGACGATCTTTTCGGCAGACTTATCCACCAGATTGTGATCGTACGATTTGAGTTTTATTCTGATTTTCTGGCTCATTATTCGTCTTCGTTTTTGAGTTTACCACTTGCTTTTTCGATGATCTCCTTGGAAACATTGTTCGGAACGGCTTCGAAGTGCGAGAATTCCATCGACGAGGTCGCACGACCCGACGAGATGGTACGCAGCACGGTCACGTAGCCGAACATTTCGCTCAGCGGCACTTTGGCTTTGACCACGCGGGCGGTGCCTTTGGACTCCATCCCGGCGATCTGGCCGCGGCGTTTGTTCAGGTCGCCGATGATATCCCCCATGTTCTCTTCCGGGGTAACCACTTCGACGGCCATGATCGGTTCCATGATCACCGGGCTGGCCTTAACGGCCGCGTGGCGGAAACCGTTGCGGGCGCAGATCTCGAAGCTCAGCGCATCCGAGTCCACCGGGTGGAACGAACCGTCCTTGAGGGTAACCTTCATCGCGTCGATCGGGTAGCCTGCCAGCGCCCCGTTGGCCATGGCGTTGGCGAACCCTTTCTGTACGGCCGGGATGAACTCCTTCGGGATGTTCCCCCCTTTGACCACGTCGACGAATTCAAGCCCGACGGTCTCCTTGGTGGATGCCGGCCCGATCTCGAAGATGATGTCGGCGAACTTACCGCGACCCCCGGTCTGCTTCTTGAACACCTCGCGGTGCTCGTAAGTCCCGGTCAGGGCCTCTTTGTAGTTCACCTGCGGAGCGCCCTGGTTGATCTCGACGCCGAACTCACGACGCAAGCGGTCTACGATAATCTCCAAGTGCAACTCACCCATCCCCGAAATCACAGTCTGTCCGGAGTCTTCGTCCGTCTTAACCGTAAAGGTCGGGTCTTCCTCGGCCAGTTTACCCAAACCAACCCCAAGCTTGTCGAGGTCTTTCTGGGTTTTCGGCTCGATGGCCAGACCGATCACCGGTTCCGGGAAGGTCATGGATTCGAGCACGATCTGGTGCTCCTCGTCGCACAGGGTGTCCCCGGTGCGCACATCCTTGAACCCTACGGCAGCGGCGATATCCCCCGCCCCGACGAATTCAATCGGGTTCTGCTTGTTGGCGTGCATCTGGTAGATCCGGGAGATACGCTCCTTCTTCCCCGAACGGGAGTTGAAGGTGTACGAACCCGCATCCAGCTTACCCGAGTAAACGCGGATAAAGCCCAGACGCCCCACGAACGGGTCGGTAGCGATCTTGAAGGCCAGCGCGCAGAACGGATCCGATTCACTCGGATGGCGTTTCACCTCTTCGCCGGTCTTCGGGTCGGTACCCACGATAGCCTCCACATCCAGCGGAGACGGCAGGTAGGCGATGATCGAGTCGAGCAGCAGCTGCACCCCTTTGTTCTTGAACGAAGAGCCGCAGAGCATCGGTACCACCGACATGTTGATGGTCGCCTTGCGCAGCGCCACGATGATCTCTTCGGGAGTGATCGAATCGGGATCCTCGAAGAATTTCTCCATCAGGGCGTCGTCCGACGCGGCCACCTCTTCGATGAGTTTGGCGCGCGTAGCGGCGGCCTCTTCCTTCATGTTGTCCGGGATCTCCTCGATGTGGTAGTTGTCCCGCACGGTCTTGTCGTCGAAGTAGACGTAAGCGCGGTTGTATACCAGGTCGATAACCCCCGTAAACTTGTCTTCCGAGCCGATCGGCAATACGATCGGCAGGGCATTGGCCCCCAGGCGTTCGTGCACCTGTGCGCAAACCCCTGCGAAGTCGGCACCGGTACGGTCCATCTTGTTGACGTAACCGATACGCGGCACATTGTATTTATCCGCCTGGCGCCATACGGTTTCAGACTGAGGTTCCACCCCACCCACTGCGCAGAACGTGGCCACCGCCCCGTCGAGCACGCGCAGCGAACGTTCCACCTCGACCGTGAAGTCCACGTGGCCTGGGGTGTCGATGATGTTGATCTGGTACGTGTTGTCTTTGTAGTTCCAGAAAGCGGTCGTTGCGGCCGAGGTGATGGTGATCCCCCGCTCCTGCTCCTGTACCATCCAGTCCATGGTGGCACCGCCTTCGTGAACTTCCCCGATTTTGTGTGTCTTACCGGTGTAGAACAGGATACGTTCCGAAGTGGTAGTCTTGCCCGCGTCGATGTGGGCCATGATACCGATGTTTCTGGTGTATTTAAGGTCTCTTGCCATAAAATGTGGTTCCTGTAATAATCCGGTTAGAATCTGAAGTGTGCAAACGCCTTGTTGGCCTCTGCCATGCGGTGCATCTCTTCTTTGCGTTTGAATGCTCCGCCTTCTTCATTGTATGCCGCCATGATCTCGGCGGCGAGTTTTTCTGCCATTGAACGACCGGCGCGTTTTCTCGAGAATTGGAGGAGATACCGAATGCTCAAAGAAACTTTACGCTCCGGACGAACTTCCATAGGTACCTGGAAGGTTGCACCTCCGACGCGGCGGGATTTGACCTCCACCTGCGGGGTGATGTTTTCGAGCGCTTTTTTCCAAATTTCCAAAGGAGCCTTTTCCGTGTCCTTCATCTTCTCGCCTACGATATCTATGGCGTCATAGAAAATACCGTACGCAATACTCTTCTTACCGTCTAACATCAGGCTGTTGACGAACCGGGTTACCAGCACGTCACCGAACTTGGGGTCAGGAAGTAGAATTCGCTTTTTAGGCTTCGCTTTTCTCATTTCTCTTGTTGTTTCGCCGCCTTCGCCCGCAAATGTAACGACGGGAAGGACGGCTGTTGGTTGGTGTTTGTTTAACTTTGGTTTACGTTTACGTTACGCAAGGACCGGCAAATGCGCTATTTCTTAGCGGCGCCTGCCTTCGGGCGCTTGGTACCGTATTTGGAGCGGCGCTGGTTACGCCCATCGACTCCGGCAGCATCGAGCGTGCCACGAACGAGGTGGTAGCGCACACCCGGCAGGTCTTTCACACGACCGCCGCGCACCAATACGATGGAGTGCTCCTGGAGGTTATGCCCTTCGCCCGGGATGTATGCGTTGACCTCCTTGCCGTTGGTCAGGCGCACGCGGGCTACTTTACGCATAGCCGAGTTCGGTTTCTTGGGGGTGGTGGTGTACACGCGCACACACACGCCGCGACGCTGCGGGCAGGCTTCCAGGGCCGGTGCCTTGCTCTTGTACGCCACGTCTGTCCTTCCTTTACGTACTAATTGTTGGATAGTTGGCATTTTGTTTTTTCTCTTTTGTTTTTAAGTTACACAAAATCGGTCTGCAAAGATACGCACTATTTTTTGATTTTCAATACCTTCATATTTTCGGGGAGCGATTTTTTCTTTTCGACCCCTGCCCGTCGGGTT
>JAJBVQ010000201.1 GCA_020859745.1 Rikenellaceae bacterium | reverse complement strand
GACATCGCCCCCTTGCTGGAGGATTGGTCGGCCACAGCCCCCGACCAAGACATGCGGATGCTGGTCTTCCCGGTAGAACCGGAGGGGCATTGGGATTACAGACGGTTCGTCACTCCCCGGGTGACCGGTTACTTCGCGCCTTCGGGAGTCGAACTGTCGACCGGGCCGGAAGATATGACGATCCGGGTGGCCGGTACGGATTTTATGAATAGATGAAAGAACAACGGCCCGGTTTGAAATTTACAGCTATGAAAAAGAACAGGATTCCCATATTGTTGGCCGGCGTCCTTACCCTGTGTCTCGCTGCGTGCCATAAGGACGGGGAAGGCGATGACGGTCCGGACGAAATTCTGTTGGGCGGATTCCGGCTGAGAAGCCAATCCATCCCGCAGATCAACGGCGCGGCATTTACCATCGACCCGCAAACCGGCGATATCTGCAACCCCGATTCGCTGGCATACGGGACAAAGACCGAGGGGAAAGCCTGTTGCATCTTCACGACGAACGGGACGGACATCCGGGTGAGGCAGGCCGCGACCGGCGGGGATTTTTTGCCCTGGAAACCGGCGGATTCCATCGACATTTCGCAACCGGTCGACTTTTTAATAACCGCCGGGAAGCGGCAAAAGACCTATACCGTCCGGATCAATGTCCATACCGTAAGCGAAAACGCCATCGACTGGGAGCAGGCCACGTCCGATCTGTACGGGATAGGAGGAACGAATCTCCAATACCAAGGCCTGGTATCTGTGAAAGACGGAGCCGAAACAAAATACGTGATGTTTACGGCAGATGCGTCTGCGCAGACGCAGATCGCTTTTTGGTGCCATCCGGATCTGAACCGGTGCGAGGCCATTGGGAACGTCACTTTTAATCCGGATCTCGGAAACGTGGATTGGGGACAATTAGTCTTTTTCAACGGCGTCCTGGTGGTGGGAACCTATGACAACTTGCAGGGAATTGCCTATCGAGCTGCCCCACCCGCGTATACCACATGGACCGGAATTACACCGAACACGTACATCCATTCCATCCTGGGGGTGGTGAATAAGTCGGATGACAAAAAAAGTTACCTGGCCGCGATCGGCAAAAAGGAGGGTAAATACGTTTTCATGCGCACTTCGGATCTGGAGAATTGGGAGACCGGCGACGAGGTTGACCAGGACAACTTCCCGATGGGAGGCGGCTTTGCCCGGCTCTCTTACGAAAATATGTACCATCCTTACCTGCTCCTTGCCGGGGGAAGTAATTTGGAGGGAACGAAATTCCTGAATACGGTATGGAACACGACCGACGGCCTGAATTGGGTACGATACGAATCCCCGCAGCCTCCTTTCCGGGAAGGGATGGCCGGCGGTTGTCTGGCGGAATGCGACGGCATCTTTTACTTGACGGGAGGGATGAACTATGCGGGAGAGACGGCCAAAGAGATCATCCGGTCGGTCGATCACGGCCTGACCTGGCAACGGGCTGACGAATCGATGCTATTCCCGGCAGAATATGCGGCGCGGGCTTATTCTTCGGCATTCGTTACGCCGGAAAATGAGCTTTATATTTTCTCCGGGAAGGAATCCGCCGCCTCGCCCTGCCTGGACGAGGTATGGAAAGGGAAGATAACCCGTAATTATTAGGCCCCGCCGTTACCCGTTCCCGTGAAACGGCGGCATGGCGGCCCTTGGCAAAGCAAATAGAGGCAGAGGCGAAGATAAAATCCGCCGCAGACGGGGGATAAATGGAAAATAAATGATATTTTTAACACTCCGATAGCCCGAACGATCATGAAGAAATATCACCGGAGGATATTCGTCCTCCTCTCTTTCCTGATTTTTTTATCTGTCCCCTTAACAGGCACCCACGCCGGAAATCATTCGCAAAAGCAATCCCTGCAATGGATCCCGTTCTATTGGGAGGGCGATACCATTTCGGGACGGTATATCGGGAAAGCGTATCTCTACGTTCCCGTGAAGATAGAAGACTTGCCGGACAGCTTTTCCATGCAGCTGGATCTGGGGACGATGGAAACCCAATTTTACGGAACGCCCCTGAAGCCTTATCTCGGGAAATCGGGCGCTTTAGCAGGCAAGTTAGGCTCTTTCGAGAGCGACCCGAACGCGCTGTTCACGGATGTGGATCTTCAACTGGGGCCTGTGGCCATGAAAGCCGATGTTTGGCACCGGGCGAATTTCGGGGAGGAGATTCCCCGTAATCCGGTTCAGCCCAATAAACCGATACATATCGGGACGATCGCTCCCGACCTGTTCCGGGATAAAATCCTGATCATCGACTATAAATCATCCCGGTTCGCCATAACAGACCGTTTACCGGCCAAATACGGAAAATTGCCGGCCGCGAAATTCGAATCGGACAACGGGATCGTCAAACTTCCGTTCCGCATCGACGGCAAAGCATGCCAGGTGATGTTCGATACGGGTTCCAGTCCGTTCCCGCTGGCGACTTCCAGGGAACGGGCCTTCGAAATATCCGATTCGGTCGTCACCGACTCTTTGAGCGGGCCTCTATGGTGGGGACGCGAGATCACCTTTTACGGACTGGAGGTAACGAAACCCATTGAACTGGAAGGAACGGCCTTCCGAAACGGAACGGTTTACTACGACAAGGAGGGGTTGTGGAACGACATTTATAATTCCCTGAATGTCTGGGGACTGACCGGAAACGCCTATTTCCTCGACCATACGGTGATCCTGGATTATAAAAACAAACTGTTTCGGATAAAATAGATCCGGGTAAATAAGGGACATTCACAGGAGCGAGGATTCCCAGGCCGGCGGATGCCGTGATCCGGCTCCGGACTTACTCCGGTTTTCGGCTCCGCTTACCGGAGTATAAAAGCAGGGCGGGGCGCCGGCACTTAAGCCGACACCCCGCCCTGAACTGCATTTCGAAAAGTATCCGTCAGGCGTTCACGCCCGGAAACCTAAAACTCGATCCGTTTGGCCTGCCGGATATGCTCCAGGTTGACCGGAGCGTACGGATCGCCGGCCGCCTCCGCTTTCCTGAGGTACTCCTCGGCCCGGCCGTAATCCCCCTTGGTCATGTAGCAGACTCCGATGTAATTGAACGCAGCGGGATTATCCTTCTGGCTCTCCAGCTCCCTCAGCGCGGCATCGTAGTCGCCCGCGATCATATACTCCATCGCCTTGTTGATCAGCGTCACGCCGATATTCTCGGGACTGTTGGGATCGACCCACGTGGTACGTCCCTGCTCGTCCTTGACGGCCGTCGCTATCGAGGCGGTACGGTCGATGTCGTAATAGACCTGCAAATAGCCCGCGTTACGCAGCGGGGGGTAGAAATTCTTCAGCATGTAAGCGTATGGTTGACCGCCTGCGAGCTGTTTGAGTTTGGTCTTCCGTTCCTCCTGCTCCATGGTGTAGGCGTCGATAATGTCCAGCACTTCCTGGCGGTATTCCATGTCCGAGGCGGCCACCTGCCTGCGCAGGCCGTCCCAGTCCTCGCGGCCGTTGTAAAGCTCGAACAGGCTCTCGTCGCGCGGCATATCGAGATTGTCCAACAGGTATTTTTTGAACGACTCGGCGCGGCGCTGGGCCAATGCCGTATTGAAGGCCAGCGTGCCTTCCGGCGAAGCGTACCCGGCGATCATCACCCGCTTGAGCGATGCGTTCGGATCGTCGATGATCAGTTTGAACGCCCTGCCCACCGCATCGAGCAGCTCCCGGTTCCCCGGGATGTCCATGTCGATCACGTGCGAACCCACCGTAAAGTGGACTACTGCCGTCCCTTTGTCCCGCTCGTTGAACAGGATGTCGTAACGGTTCGGGTAATCCTCCACGGGGTGCAGGAACGGGTTTTCGAGCGAATATTTCTCCAGCTCGGTGAGCTTGTACTGCAACGGTTCTTGGTTGAAAGCCGGCGTGATCTCGTAATAGAGGAGCTTGTCGGCGGCCAGCGTGCGGCTCGGTTTGGTCTCTTCGTCGCAGCAGCCAGTCACGGTTTGCCCCAGCGAGAGCGAGACGGTGCTCATCCACTCCCGGTACGGGATAACGGTGGCATAGCTGAGGGTTCGCGGTGATTTGCTTTTGACGACGTAGCCGTTGTCGCCGGTCATCCGGTTGCGGATCTCGTAGAGGTTGCGCCGGTTGCCGGTGATGACGACCGGATCGAGCGGCTGCCGGTTCGACCCGTTGTAGAGCACCGGAGTCAGCACGACCTGGTAATTCCGGTTCAGCTTGTCGATCCGCACGTCGAACGACACCTCCACCGTTTCGTCCACCTTGCGGACTTTGGTATTCTCCACGGTCAGCTTTTCCGGCGCACCGGCCCACAGGTCGGCCGTAAAGAGCAGCGATAAGATCAGGATTATGTATCTTTTCATCAGGGATTCAGGTTATATCAGTTAATTACGAATATCACGTTCACGCCCAGCTTCGTCGGGCCGAAATAATTTTTGTTCCCGGACTCGATCTTCCGGCCGCAGTCGTAGCAGGGGTACTTATCGTAATTGAACCGCACGTATCCCACGCCCACCGTAGCCTCGATGCTCCACTTGCGGGAGAGCATCCACTGGTAGCCGTAGCTCACGCCGCCCCCGGCGTACCAACCGTCGTAGCGGTGGTCTTTGCCGTCCTTGGCCAGCCCGAAGGGGAGCTTAATCTTGTTGATATTGTATTCCCCGCCGAGGGCGTGGACGCCGAAAAAGTGCCCGTTGAACCGCTCGCAGAGCCAGAACCGGAATTCGGGCTGCACCAGCCAGTGCTTGAACATCTTGCCGCTGCTTTTTTTGAACCAGTTGTAATTTCCCGACAGGTCGAGGGTCGTGGCCCGGCCCAGCCCCAGTTCGAGGCCCAGGTTGGGCGTCAGCAGCGCGTCGTAGACGATGTTGTTCTTCAGCGCGACCCGTTGGGCACTGGCAGAAACCGCCGTCACGGCCAAAGCGAACAAAAAGAGAATTCTTTTCTTCATTGGATTTTCTTTGATTTAATTACCGGCCGTCACCCGCGGGCGGCGACCGGTCCCTGTTCATGTTGTTCCGCCGGTGCGGTTACCGTGCATCGCGACCGGACGTTACTCCGCACGGAGCGTGATGACGCTGGAAGTTTCCTTCATAACCCGGCGCAGTTCGCGCGTGGCGCGGCGGTCGCTGTTCTCGTCGATCTCGAAATAGAGCATATGGTCCAGTCGCGTGCCGGGAATCATATACCACTGGCGCCAGCCGTGGGCGATCCCGCTGCCGACCGCTTCCGCCTCGATGCGGCCCGTCTTTCCCTGGTTCAACGGATCATGAGTATCGTGCCGCAGGGCATAACCGCTGATCACGTACAGCTCCTTGCCGTTCCCCAGCAGGGTCGCGTGGTTCGCCCGCTTGAACTGCCGACGCAGGAACTCCGTATTGGTCAGGTAATACTCGTAGGTCAGCGCGGTGTAGACGTTGATGTCGTCGTGGAACAGTCTTACCGTCCTCGCATCCGCGTCCTGGTCGAGATTCGCAGTGGTCACCTTGAAGCTGACCGTCTGCACGCCCGGCCCTGCCGGCGTGTAGTAATACCAGCCGTTTCCGTCGTCCGAGAAACCGTTCATGTTCGACGGGGCCAGGTTCGGCGTGTGGAACAGCACCAGCGGCTGCCGCGCGAAGGCATCCTCGGACATGTAGAAGGTCACCAGCGCCTCCTGTCCCGCGCCGTACCCGACGCAGTTCTGGAGATAGGTGGTATTCTGCCGGTTGATGGCGACCAGCGTCAGCGACGGGCCGATATAGGCGGTCTTGAAGATCGGGGTCTCGATGGTCACCAGCTCGCCGCTGTGGCTC
>JAJBVQ010000144.1 GCA_020859745.1 Rikenellaceae bacterium | reverse complement strand
CTGCCGTGCTCCCGCTTCGCTACTCGGTTCCTTCTCGCCGTTCGGCTATGTAAGCGAGCTTACATAGCTCTCACTGGCAGCGTCGGTTGCAGCCCTCCGCCCGGGGTGGCTCCGGCCTGGCCATTGTCATGGGGGTTCTGCCCGCTTTCGCCAGGCGCGCGGAGTTTGAGGAAACCGCCCTGCGCGGGCGGCGGTGCCGCTGGGCACTCCAACTGGGCTGTAATTACCCCAGTAAAACACCCGAAGGGTGCGCGGCGGGACGAGAGATGCTACGCATCTCAAAGACCGCAACCAACCCCGCCAAATAACCGAACATTAAAGAATCAATAGTAATGCAACCGCAATACAACAAAGAGATCGAAATATTCGCCCCCGCCACCGTCGCCAACCTCGGCCCCGGCTTCGACATTATGGGCATGGCCATCGAAGGCGCCGGGGATCTTGTCCGCATGAAGATCGCACCTGGCGATGAGCTCGTCATCCGCAACGAAAGCGGCATGCCCCTGCCCGACGACGTCGAAAAGAATGTGGTCACCCCCGCCCTGCGCGCTTTGGTCGCGGCTTGGGGAGACCCGCTCGCCATCGAAGTGACCCTACTCAAAAAGATACGTCCCGGCAGCGGCATCGGCTCCAGCTCCGCCTCGTCCGCAGCGGCCGTCACCGGGCTGAACGAGTTGCTCGGGAGGCCGTTCGGCGAGAAACAGCTCATCGCCTTCGCCATGGAAGGCGAGCGGCTCGTCTCTGGAGGCACCGCCCATGCCGACAACGCCGGCCCCGCCGTGGCCGGGGGGATCATGCTGATCCGGGGCTACGAACCGCTGGATTACATCCGCATCCCCGTGCCCGGAAACCTTTGCGCCGCCGTGATCCATCCCCATATCACCGTCAACACCCTCGAAAGCCGCGCCGTGATGCGCAAGGAGATCCCCCAGTGCGACGCCGTGACCCAGTGGGGCAACGTCGGCGGGCTGGTCGCCGGGCTGCTCACCTCCGATATGGGGCTGATCGGCCGCTCGCTGAAAGACGTGATCGCCGAGCCGTACCGCAAACACTTTATTCCCGGTTACGACGAGTTGAAAGAACACCTCGCCGGAATAGGCGGCCTTTTGGGATCGAACATCGCCGGCTCCGGCCCGTCGGTATTCGCCCTCTGCGACGGACGGCAGGCGGCCGCACAGGCCGGCGAGGCCATGAAAAAGCATTTCGCCGCCCTGAATATCGAGGCTGACCTTTACGCCGGTCCGGTATCCGGCCAAGGCGCGCGCGTTATCCGCTAACATTTAAAGTCATCCCGAAAATGAAATATATATCTACCCGCACCCCGCAAAAAGCCTACAACCTGCGCGAAACCGCCTTTCTGGGGCTGGCCCCGGACGGGGGACTCTTTATCCCGGAATGTATCCCGCAAGTCTCGCTGGATGTCGTCCGCGCCCTGTCGGCGGACTCCTACAACGCCTTGGCCATCTACCTCGCTGAGCTTTTCTTCGGCGGCGAGCTTTCGCCGGGGCAGATCGAACAAGCGATCGACCGGGCTTACGGCTTCAGCCCCCGCCTTGCCACTTTGGCCGAGGGACTGCACACCCTCGAACTGTTCCACGGCCCCACCTTTGCTTTCAAAGATTTCGGCGCCCGGTTCATGGGCGCCCTGTTCGGCCTGCTAAACGACACCGGGCGCGAACTCGTGATCCTGACCGCCACCTCCGGCGACACAGGCAGCGCCGTAGCCGGAGGGTTTTACGGCGTGCCGGGGGTCAAAGTGGTGCTGCTCTATCCCGCCGGGCGCGTCAGCCCGTTGCAGGAGAGCCAGATGACCACCCTCGGCGGCAATATTTTCCCGCTCCAAGTGGACGGCAGTTTCGACGACTGCCAGCGCATGGCCAAAGCTGTTTTTTCGGATACCGCCTTTTGCCGCGAGCGGGGGATCACCTCGGCCAACTCCATCAATATCCTGCGGTGGATCCCGCAGTCGTTCTACTATTTCTACGGCTGGCACCTGTGGCGGCAGGCCACGGACAGCAAAGAGGCGCCGGTCATCGCAGTGCCGAGCGGCAACTACGGCAACCTGTCGGCGGGTATGCTCGCGGTGCGCATGGGGCTTCCCGTCAAACGCCTGGTCGCGGCATCGAACGCCAATGACGTGATCCCGGAATTCCTGCGCACGGGCGACTTCCGGCCCCGCGAGTCGGTGCGGACGGTGGCCAATGCCATGGACGTGGGGAATCCCAGCAATTTCGAGCGAATGATGGCCCTGTGCGGCGCGGATTTCCACCGCCTGTGGTCGGGCGTCGGCGGTTTCAGCGCCTCGGATGACGAGATACGCCGGGCTATCGGGGAGATCTGGAAAATGTACGGCTACCTGAGCGATCCGCACAGCGCAGTGGGCTATCTGGCGATGAAATCTTCCGGCATGGGGAAGGGATTTTGGCTGTCCACGGCACACGAAGCCAAATTCCGGGAGGTATTGCAGGAGTCGCTCCCGGCAGGCGCGATGCCGCAGGAGCTGCCCCCGGCGCTGGCCGAACGGCTGCGGCTGCCCCGGAAATACGGGGAGGCCGCCGCCGATGCCGGTTCGCTGAAAGAGTACCTTACGACGCTTTAGGCGGCGCAGCCTGACCGTTACCCGCGGGCGGGGTCTGCACCGGGGGTTTCCGGGCGGCCCGCGTGCGGCTGTTCACGACACGGTCGGTGATATAGACCGTGAAGATCGGAAGCATCATCATCCCGGCGGCGGCCAGTATGACTGACAGGATCTTGCCGATGGTGGTGACGGCGATAATGTTCGAGCCGACGGTGGTCAGGTCCATGCAGGCCCACCAAAGCGCGTCCCAGTAGGTGGTGACCGCCGTGTTGATCCCCCGTTCGGCCACGAAGAAGATCAGGCTCATAAAGTAGGTCACGGCCGTCAGGATAGCCAGGTAGGAGACCATCAGGCTGGTGGCGCTGCGGCTCGTGAACCAGCGGGTGATCATCACCAGCCCGTAGCCGCCGCGCAGCAGCGGGACGAAACCCAGCAGGTAGTGCACCTCGTGGGGAATATCCAGGTGGGCGTAATGGACGATATTCAGGTAAGGGATCGAAAAGAGCAGCAGGATCAGGTTATGGACGACGAAACGCCCTTTCCGGGGGCTGATGATCCAGCGGACGATGAAGTCGAGGATGAAGATCGAGCAGACCACCAGCTGGATGCCGAGGGTCATTTTGCTGTCGGGCCGGTAGCGGCCTACGGTCAGGATATCGTATGACAGCGAGGCGATGATGGCCAGCGAACCAAGCAGCACCAGGATATTGAGCCAGTCGATAATGCGTTTGTCGAGCTTGTCGTGGATGTTTTTCATTTCCGGAGGGTATGGATTGGCAAAATTAACGACACAAAAACGGTGCCATTCCCTATCTTTGCCAGCGATGAACGCTGGCTTGGATAGGCTGCGCCTCGGCAATCCGCACCGGTTCGATTGCGCTCGGCTTGCACTATCTTTGCTCCTGAACCCACCCACTAAACGAAACGTCATGGAATGCCGACAGGGACCCGCTAACAAGAACTGCCCGTGCAGCGCGACGGGATGCGCGCGCCACGGGATCTGCTGCCAGTGCGTAGCCCACCACCGGGCCAAAGGGCAGCTGCCCGCTTGCTTCTTCCCGAAAGACGTGGAGCTGACCCACGATCGTTCGATCGAGCGACTGGCAGCCACATTCGAGGAGCGCGGCGCGTGGTGGAAAGCCCGGAAGTAATACCTTTTTTTACAGCCGTTTCCCATCCGCCGGGAAACGGTTTTTAGGGAAACGGGAACGCGACGGCCCGGCAACTCCGAATATTTGGGTATCTTTGCACCTTACAAAATATCGATCTGTTTTCTCCGCAGCCTGCGGAGCATGCGTTGAGCGGGCCTCCGCGGGGGGAGACTGCGGGCCGCCTGCTACGCGAAATTCTGATAACTTCCGAATAACCGATCGAATAACTACTGAAAACAAATGATTACGGTATCCAACCTGGAAGTCCAATTCGGCAAACGCGTCCTGTTCAAAGACGTCAACCTCAAATTCACCCCCGGCAACTGTTACGGCGTGATCGGCGCCAACGGGGCCGGCAAGTCCACCTTCCTGCGCGTGCTCAGCGGCGATGTGGACCCCACGCGCGGCAATGTCGCGTTCGGGCCGGGCGAACGGCTGTCGGTGCTCAAACAGGACCACTTCGAGTTCGACGGGCATACGGTACTGGACACGGTGCTGATGGGGCACCAACCGCTGTGGGAGATCATGCAGGCCAAGAACGAAATCTACGCCAAGGAGGATTTCTCGGACGAGGACGGGATCAAGGCGGCGGAGCTGGAGGAGAAATTCGCCGAGATGGAGGGGTGGAACGCCGAGAGCGATGCCGCCGAGCTGCTCAGCGGGCTGGGGATTAAGGAGCACCTGCACTATTCGCTGATGGGCGACCTGAACGCCAAGGAGAAGGTGCGCGTGCTGCTGGCGCAGGCCCTGTTCGGCAAACCGGACAACCTGCTGCTCGACGAGCCGACCAACGACCTCGACGTCAATACCATCATGTGGCTCGAAAACTACCTTTCGAATTACGAGAATACGGTGCTGGTGGTGTCGCACGACAGGCACTTTCTGGATGCTGTGAGCACCCATACCATAGACATCGATTACAGCGACATCAACCTGTTTGCGGGCAACTACAGTTTCTGGTACCAGTCGAGCCAGCTGGCGGCGCGTCAGCAGGCCCAGCAGAATAAGAAAGCCGAGGAGAAGAAGAAGGAGCTGATGGAGTTTATCCAGCGTTTTTCGGCCAACGTGGCCAAGTCGAAGCAGACCACGTCGCGCAAAAAGATGCTCGAAAAGCTCAATATCGAGGAGATCAAACCTTCGATGCGCAAGTATCCGGGCATTATTTTCCAGCCGGAGCGAGATCCGGGAACGAAGATTCTGGCGGTGGACGGCCTGACTTACTCCACACCGGACGGGGAGACGCTGTTCCGCAACTTGTCGTTCACGATCGAGAAGGGGGACAAGGTGGTGTTCCTCTCGCGCGAGCCGCGGGCGGTGACGGCGCTGCTGGAGTGCATCACGGACAACCTGAAACCGGAGGAGGGGATGATCGAATGGGGCGTGACGATCAAGCCGGCTTACCTGCCGGTCAACAACACGGCGTTCTTCAATTCGGATTTGTCGATCATCGACTGGCTGGCACAGTATTCGCCGGACACGAGCGAACTGTTCCTGCGCGGTTACCTGGGCAAGATGCTGTTCAGCGGCGAGGAGGTCTACAAGAAGGTGAGCGTGCTGTCGGGGGGCGAGAAGATGCGCTGCATGATCGCGCGGATGATGATCGAGAACCCGAACACGCTGGTACTGGACTCGCCGACGAACCACCTGGACCTGGAGTCGATCCAGGCGTTCAACAATTCGCTGGTGAGCTTTCCGGGCATCGTCCTGATGACTTCGCACGACCACGAGTTCATCGAGACGGTGGCGAACCGGATCATCGAGATCACGCCGAACGGCATGGTGGACAAGTACATGGATTACGACGAGTATATCCTGAGCGAAAAGATCCAAACCCAACTCGACCGCCTCTACAAAGGCGAATAATCCATCTTTTATTTGTAATCCAATTTCATTGGATTGGAGGTAACCGTTCTCTTAGTGAACAAAGAGAATCCGTTTCTGCGGCGAGCGTAGCGAGCCGCGCAGGCCGAACCGACGCCGCAGCCGAGTTGCCATTAGGCTCGCCTAAATGGCCGAGGCGCAAGGAGGAAGCCGGAACGGCAACCCACCCCCGGCGTAGGCCTGCAACTGCGCTTCGCTCGTTTGGGCTACGCTGGCTC
>JAJBVQ010000094.1 GCA_020859745.1 Rikenellaceae bacterium | reverse complement strand
CCGCGGCGGGCGGCAGGCCGTCTTGGTGTCGGCGTGCATAAAGGCCAGCGTCACAGCGCCCGTGGTGATCCGTTCGCCGTTTTCGCGGAAAACTTCGTAGTCGAATTTGATTCTCACGCCCGGCATCTCGCGCAGGGTCGTCCGTATGGTCAGCAGGTCGTCGTAGTAGGCCGGGTTCTTGTAGTTGACCTCTACTTTCAGCACGGGCAGCATCACCCCTGCCGCTTCGATCTCGGCGTTGGGCAGCCCGATGTGGCGCATCAGCTCGGTGCGTCCCATGTCGAAAAGTTCCACGTAATGCGAGTGGTAAAAGAAGCCCATGCGGTCCACGTCCCCGTAAGGGACGCGGAATGGCGTGTCGTGTGTAATCATTCGGAAACGGTTGATCTTGTTCTTAAACATAACAAAGGTACGGATTAAAATATGTAATTTTAACCAGCTAAAATCTCGAAATGATGAAACGGGGAATTCTTCTGTTGCTGTTATGTGCGCTCTGTCCTGTCGGTCTGGCTTTCTCCGAGGAGACACCGCGGGTCAGTTTCCGGATTGATGTCAGTCGGGCAAAGGGAAGGCCGAGCTCGGGCGATTCGTTGTCGTATGAGGCATGGGCTTGGAATGGCTGCGAAAGAAGGAAGGGGAAGGTGGCCTTTGAACAGATGACGGCATATTCTTTCCTGCCGGACGGAGGGGTGGTCCATGATGTGTTGGTGCTGATCGGAGAGCTGGATTTTCCGGACGATGGCCAAATTTGGTTCTGGGAGGTGTCGTTATCGTTGCCGGACAGTCTATACAATAGTGGGTGGCACTGCCGGCTGATGAATATGCCGGGCGAACGGCTCGCGGTGCAAGCGAAGGTCACGGATTCGAATCGGGTCGAATTTCGGGAGATTCAGGGATCGCCGATGTTTGAAAAATGGCTTGAT
Source organism: Rikenellaceae bacterium (assembly GCA_020859745.1). Classification (GTDB taxonomy): domain Bacteria; phylum Bacteroidota; class Bacteroidia; order Bacteroidales; family Rikenellaceae; genus Rikenella. Next base: position 4,928 of record JAJBVQ010000094.1, on the reverse strand, counting down.
TATTTGCCTCTGTTGAAAACGGCCCGGAATGAAATGCAGGAGGACAGCCTGAAACAACTCTATATCCGCCGGCATCCGAACGACGAACTGTCTCTGATGTTGTCTGTCGAATTGCAGAATAACGACAGTCTGGCATTTTATTATTCCAGCTTGCCGATGTCGCTGCGGGAAGGAAGGTATGGATCGCTGGCCTGGCTGCCGGTGAAAACGAAGTATCTTTTCGGGGATTTCGGTAGAGGCGATGACGGAACGCTGAGGCCGATTGTGGCGGCCCGGGATTTTACGTTGCCGGTATTGTCGGGAGATTCATTGCGGCTTTCGTCACTGTTCGGACAGGGCAAATACATTTTACTGGATTTCTGGTTACCCGGTGAGTGGAGCGAACCGGATTTGCCTTATTTGAAAGAGTATTACTGGAAATATGCGGATCGGCTGGAAATTATCGGGGTGACGACGGCCGGTAGTCGGGAAGAAGCGGAACAGGCTGTCGGGAGGAAAGCTGTGCCTTGGCCTGTGATGTGGGGTGGGGCTAAAGCGGGTAGTCAGGTGCTTGGTTTGTATTCCGAATGCGGAGAGATTGGGAATCGGGTTTTGATTGACCCGCAGGGGCGTTGGGTGCAGTGGTTCCGCTATAGTAGCGCTACAGGGCATGGAGTGTCGGAATCGCTCTATCGGGCGTTGGATGCGCTATTGGGAATTGAAAGATGAGGTGAGATTTCAGAAAGACGGTAAAAATTGTCGACGCACATCCGATTCAGGCCTTCGATACGTCTTATTCCTGATGTTTCACCTAAATCTTAACTTTGAAATGATTGTACGAAGCCTTATTTGTTCGGCATTGGCCTTGTGCGCTTGCGGCGAAGCTGTGGCGGCAGGGAAAAACGCGGAACGCGTCGAAGTGGAGTTGAAAAATGCCGGGGACAGCGTGGTGGCGATCTATTATGCCGTCGGTGGGCCCATGCCCGATGACCGGGATATGAAAACATTGCCGATGCTTGACGGACGATTTTCGCTGGATGTGCCGCAAACCGATTCGGTTTACGAGGTGCTTTTCTATCCGTCGAAGGCTGCGGAGCCAATCGGAAGGAAAAGACAGCGCGGGGGATGGGTGCCGAATATCAAAGTCTGCCGTTTTTACCTCTTTCCCGGTGAGCGTATTCGGGTCACGGGCGAGTTGAACGACTCGATGCTGGTCTGGCGCTCGAACGCTCCGTTGTACGAGCAAAAACGATTGGTGGAACAGGGAGAATTTGCGGAGTTTCGATTCAAAGAGTATAAGGCTGATAGGGAGGCTGAGATCATATTTGCGACCAGTGCTTCCGAGGATACGATCCGGGCGGCGTTCGACAGGTCGAGGCGTTGGCGAAATGCCCAGCGGGCGTGGGAGCAGGCTTGGCTCGAAAAGAACCCGAATCAGGAATTGGCCGGGCTCTATCTGTTGCAATCCCCGTCTGACGAACTCGATTCGCTGTATAATATGCTCGGAGAGAACGTTCGGGACGGACGTCTCAAACCGCTGTTGGACAGCCGTATGGCTTCGTATAATGAATACCGGGACAATGCCAGGGCCCGCGAGCGGATGAATGCCGGAAAAGAGTTGCCTGCGCCGGACTTCACGCTGTCCGACGTGCAGGGTAACCCTTTGAAACTTTCGTCTTTATACAACCGGGGCAAATACACCGTGTTGGACTTCTGGGGCATGTGGTGCGGCTGGTGTGTGAAGGGGATTCCGCAGATGAAGGAGTACTACGCGAAATACAAAGACCGGGTCGAGTTCGTCGGCATCGACTGCAACGAGCCGGAACAGACGTGGCGCAAGGGCCTCGAAAAACACCGAATGCCCTGGATCGGGGTCTGGGCCGGAAACGACCGGAGCGTGCAGACCCAATACGGCATACAGGCTTTCCCGACCAAGATCGTGATCGACCCGGCGGGAGTGATCGTCAAGCGTTTCGAAGGCGAAAGCGAAGAGTTTTACCAGTATCTGGATTCGCTTTTCGGCACGGCCGAGTAGTAAAAATCAGCGGCCTATGTGCTCGCGCAGCGTTTCTATCCGGGAGTAGTCGGTCAGATCCATCTGTACCGGAACTACCGCTACGTAGCCGTGCGTCAGCGCCCACTCGTCGCTATCCTCGGCTTCGTGTTCGAAATTGTAGAATTTGCCTGACATCCAGTAGTAGTCGCGGTTGTGCGGATCGGTGCGGTGGACGAAATCCTCGCGCCAGTTCCCTTTGGTTTGGCGGCAGACTTTGATCCCTTTTATCTCCGCCAGCGGAATGTCGGGAATATTGACGTTGAGGCAAAGCCCCGCCAGCCGTTCCGCGGGCATGGCAAGCACTTGTGCGATGATCTCCCGCGCATAATGCACCGAAGCGGTGAAATCGGCCGCGGGCGAATGGTCGGTCAGCGAAAAGCCGATCGACGGAATGCCGTAGAGCGCCGCCTCGGTCGCCGCCCCCATGGTCCCGGAGTAGATCACGCTGATATTGGCGTTGGAGCCGTGGTTGATGCCCGAGAGGACGAGGTCCGGAATGCGGTCTTTGAATATTTCGTCGAACCCGATCTTGACGCAGTCCACCGGTGTGCCCGTGCAGGAATAGACTTCGAGTCCCGGCTCGCAGGTCACGGCGCTGACGAACAGCGGGCGGTGCATGGTGATGGAGTGGGACATCCCGGAGTAGCTCTCGTTCGGGGCCACGGCCACCACATCGCCGAATTCGGTTGCCAGTTTGATCAGGGCGGCAATGCCTGCGGCCTGTACGCCGTCGTCGTTGGTCACGAATATGAGGGGTCTTCCGGATGCTGTCATGCTGTTCAGGTCTTTGGTATTTGGAAACACAAATTTACCCAAAATATTTTGCCCGTTGTGAATTAATCGTTACTTTTGCGTCGCTTTTGTGCAGGAATCTCTTATGGAGGGCGCGGAAGATAATGGGGCAGTGTCCCCGTTTGCTTTCCGGAAACGGAAAAACCCGGCACCCGACGGAAACCGTAACATTCCGCACGTTAACCCCTTTTAGATTCGGTTCCAACAATGAACAATCTGATCGCAGTAGCCCAGGAGGCTTTCAAACAGGAGACCGCCGAAGTCCCCGCATTCAAGGCAGGTGACACCATCACCGTAACCATCAAGATCCGCGAAGGTAACAAAGAGCGCCTTCAGAACTTCCGGGGCGTGGTGCTTCAGCGCCGTGGCTCGGGAGCCACCGAAACCTTCACCGTCCGCAAGATCTCCGATGGTATCGGCGTGGAGCGTATCTTCCCGGTGAACTCGCCGACCATCAGCAAGATCGAGCTGAACAAAGTCGGGGTGGTGCGCCGTGCACGTATCTTCTACCTGCGTGACCTGACCGGTAAGAAAGCGCGTATCAAAGAGAAAAAGCTGACCAAATAAGGCGCTTCCTTTTCTCTTTAGGGATACTTTTCGAAGGCCTTGCATATCGGATATGCAAGGCCTTCTTTGTTCAGTGTTCATCCGGAATGGGCGTTCATTCGTTTTCGACAAAGAAACGCTCGTCGTAGTTGACCAGATAGAGCCGTTCCGTGGCCCGCGTCACCGCCGTGTAGAGCCACCGCAGCAGTTCCAGCGTCATTAACTCGTCGCCGAACAGCATCACGTCCAGAAAGATGGCCGACCATTGCCCGCCCTGCGCCTTGTGGCACGTGATCGCATAGGCGAACTTCACCTGCAAAGCGGAGTAGAATTCATCCCCGAGTACCGCCTTGTAGCGTTTCCCTTTCTGTTTGATCTCCGCATAATCCTGTTCTACGGACAGAAACAGGCGCGACTGCTGCTCCCGGCTCAGGGAGGGCGCGTCGCTGTGCAGCACGTCCAGCAGCAGCCAGCACTCCAAGCTGTAATCGTCATAATCCGGAAATTCCAGCTCCGCGTAGGCGAAATGAAAACCGTATTTCTCCCGCGTTTTATAGATCCGGTGTACCCGCGCGATGTCCCCGTTGGCGATGAAGTCCATTTTTGCGTTCGGGTCGCGTTCCACGTAGTGGTAATTGTTCTTGACGACCATCAGCATGTCCCCCGAACCGATCTCCTCGTCGTAGTCCAGGATCGTCCGCCTGACGCCCTGGTTGTAGTGGTTCGCCCGCTTATTGGAGCGCGTGATGATCGCCGTTTCCGACTGTCCGTACCGCCCGTAGCAGGAGTCGATCTCGTCGATCAGTTCCCGGCCGTCGAGCCGCACCACGTCCGGGAAATCGACGCTTAACTGCGGAATGTCCGCGAATCCCGCCTCGATCATGCCCCGTATCTCCGTGGCATTGTAGAGAATGCCGGAATCGCCCTGCTGGCGCACCACCTCCGACAAGGTGAAATTCCATACCGTGCCGTATTTGGCCATGTATTCCGGACTCAAAGCCGGGGAATAGTCGTATCCCACCGGCGGCAGCTGCGCCTGGTCGCCCACCAAAATCACTTTGTTGTTGCGCCCGAGGCGGATGTAGTCGAACATGTCTTCGATCAGGTCTCCCGTGCCGAACGCCGCCCCTTCGCCGCTCAGGGACGCCGCCCGCCCCGTCAGCATCGAGGCCTCGTCGATCAGGTAGAGTGTGTCGTGGGATTTGTTGAAATTCAGGTCGAATTTGGAGCCTTCGGCCCCCCCCGCAGTCCGTTCCCGGTAGATGGTCTTGTGGATCGTATAGGCCTCGGCCCCGGCATAACGGCTCATTACCTTGGCGGCCCGCCCGGTGGGGGCCATCAGCACACAGGGAAGTTCCATCTGCCGCAGGGTCCGCACCAGCGCCCCGATCACGGTGGTTTTCCCCGTCCCCGCATAACCATTGATCAGGAAAACGGCGCTCTCGTCCCCGGACGTAAGGTATTCCGCCAGCGCGTCGATCAACTTTTTTTGCTCCGCTGTTGGTGCGAATGCAAAATTGCTGTATATTTGGGTCGCAATATGGCTGCTCAGGGA
>JAJBVQ010000178.1 GCA_020859745.1 Rikenellaceae bacterium | reverse complement strand
AAACACGACGGCTTTATGGTCGGGCGCTCCCCAGCGACTGTATCTGAACCCCCCTATCTTTTTCCCGTCTGCGGTGGTCGGGATGAAACTTTCGATCCGGTCGAGGCCGATGATCAGGAACCGGCCGTCCATGGTGCGGATTGCGACGGACTCGCTTTTTCGCTCCAGCAGGATTCCGTGATAAACGGTGCCGTCGTACAGGCGCAGTTCCCAGTATTTGTCATTTTTAGGTTGTGCTTGAACTGAAAAGATTCCGCACATCACTATCAGGATTGCGGACAAGGATATAAGGATATAACGTTTCATTCGGAAATTGGTTTGTCTACGGTTGCCGACTCGTCAGGTAAAAAGACATGAAAAACGGGAACAGGTTCAGCCTTGCTCCCGCGTACAAATTATAACCGTTTCGGTCTAAAACCGTTACGCTTTGCTCTGGATGTAGTTGTCGATAGCCTGCGCCGCTTTGCGCCCGGCGCCCATGGCGAGGATCACGGTGGCCGCCCCGGTCACGGCGTCGCCACCGGCGAAAACGCCCTCGCGGGTCGTAGCCCCGTCGTCACCGGCTTCAAGGCACCCCCGCCGGTTGACCTCCAGACCCGGCGTGGTGGCTGCGATCAGCGGGTTCGGCGAGGTTCCCAGTGCCATAATCACCACGTCGCACGGGATTTCGAACTCCGATCCTGCGATCTCGACCGGCGACCGGCGGCCCGATGCGTCCGGCTCGCCCAGTTCCATCCGCACGCACTTGATACCCGTCACCCAGCCGCGCTCGTCGCTGAGGATCTCCACCGGATTGGTGAGCATCCGGAAGTCGATGCCCTCCTCCTTGGCGTGGTGCACCTCTTCCCGCCGGGCCGGAAGCTCGGCTTCCGAACGGCGGTAGACGATAAAGGACTCGGCCCCCAGCCGTTTGGCGGTGCGCACGGCATCCATCGCCACATTCCCGCCCCCCACGACAACCACCCGGTCGCCGGTGTAGATAGGCGTATCGTATTGTTCGTCGTAAGCGTGCATCAGATTGGTGCGGGTCAGGAACTCATTGGCCGACACCACGCCGTTCAGGTTCTCGCCCGGAATGCCCATAAAGCGGGGCAGCCCGGCCCCGGAGCCGATAAACACGGCTTCGAATCCCTCCTCGTCCATCAGCTGGTCGACGGTGACGGTGCGTCCCACCACCACGTCGGTCTCGATCTTGACGCCGAGTTTGCGGACGTTCTCCACTTCCGGCTCCACGACCGTCTTTTTCGGCAGGCGGAATTCCGGTATGCCGTATTGCAGCACGCCCCCCGGACGGTGCAGCACTTCGAATATCGTCACTTCGTAGCCCAGCTTCGCCAAGTCCGCAGCGCAGGCCAGCCCCGCCGGCCCCGACCCGATCACGGCCACATTATGCCCGTTGTGCGCCGCAGGTTCGGCCAATTTGACCTGATTCTCCCGTCCCCAGTCGCCCACGAAGCGTTCCAGTTTGCCGATGGCCACAGGTTCACCCTTGACGCCGAGGATGCACGCCCCCTCGCACTGTGTTTCCTGCGGACAGACGCGCCCGCAGACCGACGGCAGCAGCGAGTCCTGTGCGATCACCCGCGCAGCGGCGGCAACGTCGCCCTCGACGAGCCGGTGGATAAAGTCGGGTATCCTGACCGACACCGGACACGCCTCCACGCACCGCGGCTTCTTGCAGCCGAGGCAGCGGGTGGCCTCTAATGTCGCCTCGCCGAGGTCGTAGCCGTAGCAGACCTCCTCGAAATTGGTGGCCCGAACTTTCGGGTCCTGTTCCCGGACGGGAACTCTGGGTATCTTGTTTGCCATGGTAAGTCTTTGTTTTACAGCCCTATGTTGCATTTGTGCCCGGCAGCCCGCTCCGCCTCTTTGGCCCGGCGGCGCTCCTCGATGGTGCGGTACATGCCCTGCCGCCGCATCGCCTCGTCGAAATCGACCTGGTGGGCGTCGAATTCCGGCCCTTCGACGCACGCGAAGCGGGTCTTGCCCCCGACCGTCACCCGGCACGCGCCGCACATCCCGGTGCCGTCCACCATCAGGGTGTTGAGGCTGACAATGGTCGGAATATTCAGCTCTTGGGTCGTGAGAGCCACGAACTTCATCATGATCATCGGCCCGATGGCGATCACGAGATCATAGCGGTTGCCCCGCTCGGTGACGAGCTCTTTCAACAGGTTGGTCACCAGTCCTTTGTATCCTTTTGAACCGTCGTCGGTGGCGATATGCACGTTCGGGGTCAGGGCCCGGAATTCGTCTTCGAGCAAGATGAGACTCTCGTTCTTGGCACCGATAATGACGTCGGCCTGCACGCCGCGCTCGGCGAGCCACTTGACCTGCGGATAGACCGGTGCGGCCCCCAGCCCCCCGGCGACGAACATAAATTTGGTCGCGGCCAGCTTTTCGGGACTGAAATGGATGAATTCCGAAGGGTGGCCCAGCGGCCCGACGAAGTCGGCGAAGCTGTCGCCTTCGTTTAAGGCCACGATGCGCATGGTCGATGCGCCGATGGCCTGTATCACGATGGTCACGGTGCCTCGCTCGGCGTCGTAGTCGCAGATGGTCAGCGGGATGCGTTCGCCTTTCTCGTCGACGATGACGATCAGGAACTGCCCGGGCTGTGCGGCGCGGGCCACGCGCGGCGCTTCGACTTCCATCAGGTAGATGGAGGGGGCCAGCAGGGTCTTTTTGAGGATCTGGAACATGCTTGGTATCTCTCTCGTTTGGTATTTTTCAGGGTTTGAACGGACAAAGGTACGAATTTAGGGCATATATGTCCAAGGGAATGGCGGGGGTGTTAATTTCTTGACGTGTTTGTGAAATTCTGCGGAAATTTTTGCCGGTTTTGTTGCGGCGGGATCTTTGTCTATATTTGTATCATTATCCGTTTCGACGGGTGATGTTTTGACATAGCTTTCTAATCGGTCGAGGAAATCTGGCGATTTACATTTACAACCAGATTAGAAGCATGATACCATGTCTATATCATTTCATGATATGGCATGGGGTCTGCTTCTTTTCGGTTGTAGGGTTCCGCCAGAACCTCCTCGGCAGAGATGAAGATTTGGCCCCATGCTTTTTTTATTTGCCGGGGAGGGCGGGATGTTCAAGAGATGAGAACACGATCCGTATCCCGTAACTGTACAGCCTGTCTGGTCGAACGGCAAATAATCTCCGGAAAAGGCACGGGGCCTTTTTATCTCCGGTACCTACATAGTTTCCGCGTCAGCGGCCGGGCCGCAGCCTTCCCCCGCGGAGGCCCGCAATAAATTGCAGATCCTCAGCAGGCTGCGCCCGAAAAAAGAATACAAAAAAGACCCGTGGGAGGAGGGACGTCGGGGACTGACTGCCATAGGTTTCCGCGTTAGCGGGCAGCCCGAAGCCACCCCCGGCGGAGGGCTGCAACTCGCGATGCTCGTTTTGCCTCCGCTGTCTTCGGACTGCCCGCTGACGCAGGGACTCACATAACTGAATTTGTACGCAGCGGCGGCCGAAAGTCGCGCAGACCCAAGCCTCGCGATCAGAGATATTTTTCGAGGTCGATGCCCTCCGGCAGAAAGCGGCTGATGTCGGCCTTGTGGGTATAAAGCTCCTTCACGACCGCCGACGAGATGGCTCCCAGATAAGGGTCGGTGAGCAGGTAGAAAGTTTCGACCTGCGGATCGAGGCGTTTGTTGACGGCGTCGATGGTGCGGTCGCTTTCGAAGTCGTCCACCGAGCGCAGCCCCCGCAGCAATATCCGGACACCCTGTTGCCGACAGAAGTCGGTGGTCAGCCCCTCGTAAGCCATAACGCTCACGCGCGGCTCGCCGCGGAACACCTCCTCGATCAGCCGCACGCGGTTGGCCGTGGGCAGGAATCCCTTTTTCTTGATATTGTAACCCACACCTATTATAATACGGTCGAACAGGCGCAGGGCGCGGCGCACGATGTCCTCGTGACCTGCGGTGAAAGGGTCGAACGACCCGGCGAAAACGGCTTTTTTCTCCATAAAAGGCTCCGAAACTTTGTGTAAAGATAAACATTTTTGTACCTTTGCGCCACTTGTCCGAAACAACGGGGGTTTTGCATAAACCAGAGGGATGGGGGAGACGGCGTCTCCGCGATCCGGTGTCATTAAGAACGTTGTGGGTAGGCAGGGGATTGACACTCAATTAAATCATTTACACATGTCAACCAAGATCAGACTGTCGCGTCACGGGAAAAAAGGGTATGCTTTTTATCACATCGTCGTGGCTGACAGCCGTGCGCCGCGCGACGGCCGTTTCATCGAAAAACTGGGTACCTACAACCCGAACACCAACCCGGCGACCATCGAACTGAACTTCGAAAGCGCCGTGAAGTGGGTAGGTGTAGGGGCGCAGCCGACCGATACCGCGCGTTCGATCCTTTCGAAAGAGGGGGTTATGTACCGTCACCACCTGAACGGCGGTGTGAAAAAAGGCGCGTTCACCGAAGAGGTGGCCGAGCAGAAGTTCGCCAAGTGGGTGGCTGAGAAAGAGGCGAAAGACGCTGCTTCAAAGGCTGCTATGGATGCAGCGAAGGCTAAGACTGCGAAGGAACGTCTTGAAGCCGAAACGAAAGTGAAAGAGGCTAAGGCCGCTGCGCTGGCTGCCAAACTGGCCGAAGCTGCCAAGGCTGCCGAAACCGCTTCCGTCGAAGCTGAGGGCGAAGTGGCTGAGGAGGCTGCCGCCGAGGTCGCTGAAGCTGCCGCTGAAACCGAAGCCGCTGCCGAATAATTTTATAAGGATTCCGTTTCGCCGCGAATGCGGAGGATACGATGGGAAAGGATCAGTCTTTCGCTTATGCCGAACGGGCGGCCGCTGTGATCGCAGAGCCGGCCAATGCGGTGGGCCGTATAAAAAAAACGTACGGCGGCAAGGGGCTGGACGATCGGGAGGGCGGAGCCTTGCTGGTGACGCTTTACGATGCTTTTCCGGAATCTTTGGACACTGCGGAACCGCTGTGGGTCGAGATCGACTCGCTGGCGGTTCCGCTTTTTGTCTCCTCTTTCGAACGGCGCGGGGCCTCTTCCGCGGTGGTGCTGTTCGACGATTTCGAGCGGCCCGGTGTCGCAGAGATGTTGGTGGGCAAGACGCTCTACCTGGCGGATGCGAACGGGATCGGCACCGATGATGAGGGGACGGATTTCGACGCGCTGATAGGCTACGAGTTGACGGACCGAAATTCGGGACGGCGGGGGAGCGTGACGGCTTTTTACGATTATCCGGGCAACCCGTTGCTGGGGGTCGATTTCGACGGCCGCGAGGTGCTGGTGCCGGCGGCGGACGGGATGGTCGAGGTGGCGAGCGTGCGCCGTCGGAAACTGGAGGCGGAACTGCCGGAGGGTTTGTTCGAGCTTTAGGGTATCCGCTTATTAATATGTTCTTCCCCGTTCGGCAGTTTTCTGCGGAACGGGGATTTTTTCGTCTCCCCCTTCCGTATCCCCGTCACTCCCGTACGCAGCGGACGGAAAAACCATAGGCGCGGGGGTCGTCAGCGGACGGATAAAGCCGGTTAAAATAGAAACCGGAGTCCAGACCTTCGGTGCCTTGAGTTCCGGAGTACCAGACAAAATAGCTATCGCCGACGACTTTCAATCCGGCTGTCCCGGGTAATCGGTAGCCGTTAGCCGGATACCAGGCATCGCCACCGGAAATATACGGAGAGGTCCATGTTCTGCCTCCTGACGAGCCGATGCCGTCGCCGTTCCAGACATTATTGTCGAGTGTGAAAGCGCTCCACGGGCTGAGGTTTCCCGTTCCGCTTCGCGACACCCGCCACCCCGCCGGACAAGGGTCGAAAAGGGTCTTTACATTATCTTGCCAAAGATCGTCGTTCTGCGGCGAAGTCCAGTCTTTCGGATCGGCGGTCGAGAAATAGAAGCCGG
>JAJBVQ010000107.1 GCA_020859745.1 Rikenellaceae bacterium | reverse complement strand
GTCGTTGGCGAGGTTGGTTTCTTCGTAGATCGGGGCCAGCTCGAACTGGTTCGGCGCCACCTCGTTATGCCGGGTCTTGACCGGAATGCCGAGTTGCAGGCAGGTGTATTCGAGGTCTTTCATAAAGGCCAGCACGCGCGAGGGGATCGAACCGAAATAGTGGTCTTCGAGCTGCTGGTTCTTGGCACTTTCGTGGCCCATCAGGGTCCGTCCGGTCAGGATCAGGTCGGGACGCGCGGCCCAGAGGCTCTCATCGACCAGGAAATACTCCTGTTCCCAACCGAGGTACGAAAAGACCTTCTCCACCTCCGGATCGAACAGCTTGCAAACGGCCGTGGCCGCCTCGTCCACCGCATGCAGGGCCCGCAGCAGCGGCGCTTTGAAGTCCAGCGCCTCGCCCGTGTAGGAGATAAAAATGGTCGGGATACAGAGCGTCGTGCCGACCACGAAGGCGGGCGAGGTGGCGTCCCATGCCGAGTATCCGCGGGCCTCGAACGTATTCCGGATGCCTCCGTTCGGGAAGCTCGACGCGTCGGGTTCCTGCTGGATCAGCAGTTTGCCCGACAGCTCCTCGATAATGCCGCCGTGGCCGTCGTGTTCGATAAAGGCGTCGTGCTTCTCGGCGGTGCCGCCGGTCAGCGGCTGGAACCAGTGCGTATAGTGAGTCGCCCCCATCTCCATGGCCCACTGCTTCATTCCGGCGGCCACGCATTCGGCGGTCTCGCGGCTCAGCGGCACCCCGTGCCGCATGGTGCGCAGCAGGGCGTCGTAGCACTTGGCCGGCAGGTATTTGCGCATCTTCTCCTCGTTGAAGACCTGTACGCCGTAGTAGTCGGACGGGCGTTCGGCGGGATGGGGCACCGGGATGGCTTTGCGGTTGATGGCCTGTTCGACCATCCTGAATCGGAGTGTAGACATAGGTGTATGTGTGGTTGGTTTAAGGTTTGTTTTTCGCGGGTCATATCATTCGGTCCCTCGCCCTCCCCCGGTGGCGTGAAGCGCCAGGGCGACGGGACCGGCGATGCGAAGCATCGCACAGGAGTGCCTATTTCAGGAAAATCCCTCCCTGCCGGCAGGCGTCGATCATCTCGTCGGGCCAGATGCTGGCCTGAACCTCGCCGATGTGGGCGCAGCGCAGGAAGAACATGCAGAGCCGGGATTGCCCGATCCCGCCGCCGACGGAGAGCGGCAGGCGCCCTTCCAGCAACGCTTTGTGGAAAGGCAGCGACGCCCGCTCCGGGCACCCCTCGGCGTCGAGCTGGCGCGACAGGGCCGCCTGATCGACGCGGATGCCCATCGACGAGATCTCGTAGGCCGACTCCAGCACGGGGTTCCACAGGATAATATCGCCGTTCAGCCCGTTGTCGCCCGCTGCGTTCACGGTCGACCAGTCGTCGTAATCGGGCGCGCGGCCGTCGTGCTTTTGGCCGTCCGAGAGCGGCGCGCCGATACCGATGATAAAGACGGCCCCGTATTTTTTCGCCGCCTCATTCTCGCGCTCCTTCGGGGTGAGCTTCGGAAACGCCCGCAACAGCTCCTCGGCGTGGATAAAGGCGATCTGGTCGGGCAGCACCGGCGTGATGTGGGGATACCGCTCGTAGGTGTCAGCCTCGACCTCTTTCAGCACACTATAAATAGTACGGACGATCCCTTTCAGGAAATCGAGGTTCCGCTCCTCGGCGGTCATGGTACGCTCCCAGTCCCACTGGTCGACGTAAATGGAGTGCAGGTTGTCCAGCTCTTCGTCGGCCCGGATGGCGTTCATGTCGGTATAGAGCCCGTAACCGGGTGCGATGCGGTATTCGCCGAGTTTCATCCTTTTCCATTTGGCCAGCGAGTGCACCACTTCGGCGCGGCGTTCGCCCATGTCTTTGATCGGGAAGCTGACGGGCCGTTCCACGCCGTTCAGGTCGTCGTTGATGCCGGTGCCGGAGAGGACGAACAATGGTGCGGTCACGCGTCGCAGCCGCAGCTCCTGCGCCAGCCTGCGCTGGAAGGTGTCTTTGAGCATTTTGATGGCCTGCTCGGTGGTTTCGGGGTTCAGGGTGGCCCGGTAGCCGGTGGGAATGTAAAGCGCCATAGTGTAATTGGGTATTAGGTTAGGTTGTCAGGTCGGTTCGGATTATGGGAAGGGCGGAAAACAACAAGAGGACACAGCGCTGATGCTATGTCCTCTTGCAGAAGATTGTCGTATGTCTGGCCACCGGTCCGGCCGCAATGATACGCACGGCCGCAATCCGGGGTACTACCGTCGTACCGCCCTTCGGATTCGATGCTGTTGATGGCATCGGTGCGGCGCGGCATGACGGCTACCGCAAAGCAATACCGCCCCTCCGACTCGATGTTGTTGATATCGTCGGTGCGGCGTATAACGGTAATGTAAGATTCCTGGGAGTATTCCGCGCTGCAATCCCCTTTCGGCGGTAATGCCGATCGACGGAGCGATGGTTTGAGTGTTTCGTTTCCGAAACTTCCGCTCCGCTGGGACGGGAGTGTAGCGGCGGTCTTGAACATTGTGATGGGTGCAAAGATAACGTTTTCTTTTTCCCCTCCAAATTTTTCTTTTCCCGGTCGTTATTATTCCGTCCGCAGGGAATATACCGCGCGGCAACCGTAAAAGGACAGACCGCCTACAAAGCGATGTCCTCGGTCGAGATATAACCGTGCATCAGGGCATAGAGCGTCAATCCCGAGATGGTCTTGATCCCCAGCTTGGCGGTGATGTTCTTGCGGTGGGTGAGCACCGTGTTGAGGCTGATATTCAGCCGGTCGGCGATCTCTTTGTTGATCGCGCCGCTCACCACCAGTTGCAGAACCTGTTCCTCGCGGGCGGAAAGTTCATCCGATGGGGCCTCTTCCGACGAGCGGTCCGTCTCCAACGCTTTTCCGATCCCTTCCAGCAGGTTCTCCAGCGTATCCCCCGTGCCGATGATCCGGGGCGTATCGCCCGCCGCCGCGGGATTGCCGCCCGGCACGAGCACCACACACTGGTTCCGCCGGGGCAGGAAAAAATCGACGTTCGCGGCGAAGGTGGCGCTGTCGGTGAAATAGCAGTCGAAATGGCCCCCTTCGCACAACGCTCCCTCTACCGCGCCGAAAATCTCGGCCTCGACCGGCGAGAAATAGCGTTCGAGGATCGCCGCCATGCCGGCGCCCTGCAACAGGTCGGGCAGGATCAAGGCTACCCGCGGCATAAGGCGCTGATTATCGGGGTCAGTATGCGGTTGCGGATGCGGTTGTGCTGCCGGATATCCCGCTCGATGCTGCCGATGGCGAAGATCACGGCGTAGGCCAGGTTGTCGTTGTACTGGCCGCCCAGGTGGCGCACCATGATGCTCCGCAGGTCGCACAGCTGGCTGACGGCAGGGTCTTCCTCCCCCCCGTCGGGGATCTCCGGCACCTGCGCACAGAGGTACCCGCCTTTCGCCGCGGCACCGGAACTCAGGGCCAGGCAATACGGGAACCACTCTTTGGTATCGTATTCGATGGAGGCGGCGAGGCTCTGTTTGAATTTGGCGAAGAATTTCCCGATCAGGGCGAGGTTTTTGTTCTCGCCTTCGCCGCTGGCGATCAGCGACCCGAGGTGGCGCTCGATATTGGGCAGCTGCGATTGCAGGTAATAGGCGTTGGTTTTGGTCAGGTAATCGACGATCTGGCTGACGTGGAACGACTTGAGTTTCTGCTCGGGGAAATACTCCTCAAACAGGTAGGTGTTCATCAGGGTCAGCATGAATCCTGCGTCGATGCCGTGCTCGGCGCACACGGCGGCCACGGACTTGTCGCCCAGCCCCAGCCGGATGCCGAAGCGGCTGACCAGCGGGATCAGGGTCGGATGCTGTTCTAATGCCGCGCTGAGCGGCATCTCGGATGTCAATAGTGCCATACCGTAAAGTTAAACATTTTTCCGTTGACCATTCTTAGTGCTTGAGGGTACTGTTCTTTTTGTTCACAAAAAGAACCAGAAAACCGACGCTCGAAGCAAGAGCAGAGACCGCTCGCAGGATATGCCTTGCAAGGAGGAGGAAGGCGAAGCCAAACTTCCGAGGATGCTTGCGCATCCTAAATCTATCACAGCCTCACTTTTGGCGCAACGAGTGGGGTCGGAGCCAGCGGGGGCAAAACCGAAGGTTGCAGCCCTCCGCCCGGGGTGGCTCCGGCCTGCGCGGCTCGCTACGCTCGCCGCAGAAACGGTAGTTACAGCCCGAAAGCCCGACAAGCCTGCTTTTTTCAAAAAGCGGCAGTTCCATACAGCTCAAAGAAAGAGCAAAGGAAAAATAATTATCTTTACGGATATGAAATACAGCATAGCCCTGTCGCTCGTGCCGCGGGTGGGCAGTAAGAATATGCGGCGACTGCTGGCCGGGTTCGGCAGCGCCGAAGCAGTTATGGAGGCTGGTGTCGAACAGTTGATGGAAGCCGGCGCCTCGCTGCGCACCGCGCAGGAGATCGCCTCCGGGCAAAGCATACCCCGCGCCATGAGCATCCTCGACCTGTGCGAACGCACCGGCGTGAGAGTCCTCACCCTCGGCATGCCCGACTTTCCGAGAGCGTTCGCCGAGTGTCCCGACGCGCCCTGCGTCCTGTACGTGCGCGGCGGCATCGACTTCAACAGCGGAAAATGGCTTTCCGTGGTCGGAACCCGGAACGCCACCCCGAACGGGATCGCCGCCACCGGGCGCGTGGTGCGCGACGTCGCCCTGCTCTTCCCCGACGCCGTGATCGTCAGCGGGCTGGCATTCGGCATCGACAAAGCCGCCCACGCCGCAGCCCTGCAATACCGGCTCGGCACCGTCGCCGTCATGGCGGGCTGGGTGGACGACATCGTGCCCAAGACCCACTACTACCTCGCCCGGCAGATCCTCGACGCGGGCGGAGCCATCGTTTCGGACATGCCGCCGGGAACGGTGATCGACCGGGGCAACTTCCTGAGCCGCAACCGGCTGGTCGCCGGGCTGAGCGAAGCGACCGTCGTCGTCGAATCCGCGGCCAAAGGAGGCTCGCTGGTGACGGCGGACATCGCGGTGAGTTACAACAAAGAGCTTTTCGCCCTTCCGGGCGCCATCGGCGAGCCGATGAGCGAGGGTACCAATATGCTGATCCGCTCCAACAAAGCCATCATGTACCAAAGCGCCGAGGACGTGGCGCAGGCTTTGGGATGGAAAAGGACGGCAGCCGTTCCGGCACAGGCGGTCTCCCTCGCGCCGCGGCTGCGGCAGGCTTACGAAAATTTTCCGGACGGAGCCCGGCTCGACGCCGAAAGCCTCGCCGACCTGTGGAACGTGCCGCTCTGGGAGGCCTCCAGCATCGTGGGACAGCTCCGGGCCAGGGGACTGCTGGCGGCCGATCCGTATAAATGCTACTATAAAATCTGAAAATCTATGAAAAAAGTCATGATCACCGGCGCCACCGGGCTGGTCGGCACCCACCTGATCGCCGAACTGCTCGGCAGGGCGGGCGCCGAAAAGGCTGAAGAATATCGCATCACGGCGGTAGCCCACTCGGACGAGTCGTGGAAAAAACTCGACTGGCTGCTGCTGAAACGCGGGCTGGCCGGCGGCCCGCACCGGCGGGTGGTGGCCGGGCTGGAATATATCGACGACTGCCGCAACCTGATGCGGGAAGAGCGTCCGGACATCGTCTTCAACTGCGCCGCAAGGGTGGCGGTCGGCAAGGCCCGCGACGGCGAGAAGCTGGTCACGCGGAATGTGGAGATCACCCACAACATGGTCACGGCGGCGCTGGAGATGCCGGACGAAGAACGACCGCTGCTCGTCCACGTCAGCTCGGTGGCGGCGCTGGGGGGAACGGCCGGGCCGTCGGGGTGCATCGACGAGAGCGCCGTGATGGAGAACCTGGCGGGGGCTTCGGCCTATGCACGGAGCAAATTCCTGTCGGAG
>JAJBVQ010000001.1 GCA_020859745.1 Rikenellaceae bacterium | reverse complement strand
TCGGCCCCGCAGAGCGACTGGACTGCGCCGCAGGACAATGTCCGCTGGCAGGATGGTGTCAAGACCCTTTTCGACCCCTGTCCGGCAGGGTGGCGGGTGCCGCGCGGCGGCACGGACATCGAAACGCCGTGGCCCGACGACCTGCTGACACAGGTCGTGCAAATACCTCCCTATCCGGGTGTGGACGGGGGATATAATTTACCGGCCTATCCTGTCCATACGGTGCTCAATATCTGCGGGGGACGATCGTGCGCCAACGGAAAGTTCCTGGGGAACAGCGAGCGCGGCTGGTGGTGGACCGCATCGCTCACCGATGCCGGAAACCATCACGCCCGGACGTTGTCGATTTATCTTTCAAAGGCTGTCAACCAGACCAATCCTCGCGGCGACTGCTTTTCCGTCCGCTGCGTACGGGAGTGACGGGGATACGGAAGGGGGAGACGGAAAGCAGTACCGAACGGCCGGCGATTGCTAAACCCGACGGAAGCGAACCGCAGCCCGGTCTGTTTCACAAATAAATTTCGTACCTTGCCGCCTACATTCTTTTGCCTTATGAGATCGAGCATCCTTTCCGGCTCTCTTCTTCTCCTGTTGGCCGCGCCGGGCCCGACCGCCCGCGCAGGCGAAGCGTGGGACATCGAGCGGTGCATCCGCCACGCCGTGGAACACAACATACAGGTCAAGCAGGGGCTGAACACGGTCGAAACGGCCCGGGTGGACAATGCCCAGACCAAGCTGAATTACCTGCCCAACCTCAACGCGGGCCTGGGTTACAACGTCTCTTTCGGCCGGTCGCTCGACCCCACGACCTACAGCTACGTGTCGGGACAGACCGTGCAGAACGCCAGCGGCAACCTCTCACTGAGCACCACCGTGTTCGCCGGGATGCAAAAGATGCACGCCATGCGCCGGGCGGAGTTCAGCCTGATGGCTTCGGTGCAGGACGTGGAGCGGATCAAGAACGAAATCACCATCTCGGTGGCGGGAGCCTATCTCCAGGTGCTTTACAATAAGGAGCAGGTGGCTGTGTCGCAGGCCCAGATCGCCACGCTCGAAAGCCAGATCGAACGGACGGCCAAACTGGTCGAGGCGGGGGCGCTGCCGATCGGCAACCGGCTGGAGCTGGAAGCGCAGCTGGCTTCGGAGCAATACAACCTGGTCAATTACAAGAACCAGCAGATCAACGCCCTGCTCACTTTGACGCAGCTGCTGGAGCTGCGGGACGTGCCGGATTTCGACGTGGCGGTGCCGGACAGCGTGACGTTGGAGGCGGAGATGGATGCGCACGGGCTGCGCGACGTGGGCGAGGTGTACGACGTGGCCTTGGGGCTGCCGCGGATCGAAGTGGCCAAATGGCAGCGCAAGATGGCCGAGCAGGACGTTTCGCTGGCCCGGGCGCGGTACTACCCGTCGCTGAGCTTCGGGGCGAGCTACGGGAGCAGCTGGTCGGACGCGAGGCAGAAGCCCCAGCTGGGGCCGGACGGCAAACCGTATTACACCAAATACCCTTTCTTCGACCAGCTGGGCGACAACGCGTCGTCGGCTTTGCAGTTCAATATGTCGGTGCCGATCTTCGGGGGGCTGAACACGCGCAACAACGTGCGCAAGACCAAGATCGCGCTGCGCAATGCGGATTTGAGCGTGAAGCTGGCCGAGGACCGGCTCTACAAAGAGATACAACAGGCGTGGACGGACGCTTCGGGGGCGCTGGAGCGGTACAATTCGGCGCAGAGCAGCGTGGTCTCCAACGCGGAGTCGTTCCGCAACACGGAACAGAAGTTCAACGCGGGGGCGGCCACGGCGGTGGATTACAATGTGGCGAAGAACAACCTGCTGACGGCGCAGTCGCTGATGCTCCAGGCGCGCTACGAGTATATTTTCAAGATGAAGATCCTCGATTTCTACCGCGGGGTGGAGATCACGCTGTAAAGAACGTTAAATGGGTGAACAGGTAGCTGGGTTTCTGGGGTAACGGCTGCAAGCGGTCCCCGTAGGCTGCGGCCCGATTAAATAAGCGAACGAACAACAAGCGTTATGGCGAAGAAAAATAAGAAAAAAAGACGGCTGATTATCTGGGGTTCCATCCTCCTGATCGTGATCCTGCTGGTTGCGGGGAAGAGAAGCGGCCTGCTGTGGCCCGAGCCGCTGGAACAGGTGACCCTCGGCAAACCGGAGGTGCGGACCATCGTGGAACTGATCTCGGCCAACGGCCGCGTACAGCCGGTCACGGAGGTCAAGATCTCGCCCGACGTGTCGGGCGAGATCGTCGAACTCAACGTCGAAGAGGGGCAGCAGGTCAAAAAAGGGTTGCTGCTGCTGAAGATCAAGCCCGACACCTACCAGTCGATGCAGGAGCGGGCCGAGGCCACGCTCAACTCGTCCAAAGCGCAGCTGGAGCAGACCCGCTCGCAGCTGGTGCTGGCCGAGCAGACCTACGAGCGGCAGAAGCAGCTGTTCGAGCAGAAAGCCATTTCGGAAGCCGATTTCCAGAGCGCCGAGGCCCAGTACCGGAGCTTGCAGGCCCAGGTGCGGACCTCCGAATTCAATATCCGCAGCGCCGAAGCCTCGCTCAAAGAGGCGGACGAGAACCTGTATAAGACCACCATCTTCGCCCCCAGCGGCGGGACGGTCTCCAAGCTGAACGTGGAGCTGGGCGAGCGCGTCGTGGGGACGGCTACCATGGCCGGTACCGAGATGCTCCGCATCGCCGACCTCTCGCAGATGGAGGTGCGTGCCGATGTCAACGAGAACGACATCGTGCGCGTGGAGCTGGGCGACACGGCGGCGATCGAGGTGGACGCCTACCTGGGGCGCAAGTTCAAAGGGGTGGTGACCCGCATCGCCAACACGGCGACGGGCAGCGGCACGGCGTCGGACCAGGTGACCAATTTCGAGGTGCGGATCTATATCCTGCCGGAGTCCTATGCCGACCTGGTGCGGCGGGATGAAACGGGACTCGAAATGTCTCCGTTCCGGCCGGGCATGTCGGCGACGGTCGATATTCAGACCGACACCCGGCATACCCTGTCGGTGCCCATACAGGCGGTGACCACGCGGCCGGGGGCCGCCAACAAGGAGGTGGTGTTCGCCTACCGTGCGGACAGCTCGCGGGTGTGGATGCTGCCGGTGAAGACGGGGATTCAGGACAAGCAGTTCATCGAAGTGTCGGGCGAGGGGCTGGACACCACCGTACAGGTGGTGACGGCGCCGTTCACGGCCATTTCGAAAAAACTCGAGGACGGGCAGCAGGTGCAGCCGGTCGCATCGCTGACGGCGGCGGCAACGGCGGCGAAGCAGTAACGGAAAGATTTACATCGGAACGACAAATGGCACTGATACTATCCATAGAGACGGGCACGGAGGTGTGCTCGGTGGCGCTGGCCAAGGACGGTGGGATGATCTCGCTGCGCGAGAGCGGGAGCGAGGGCAAGGCGCACGCCAATAACCTGGGCGTCTATATCGACGAAGTGTTGCGGGAGAACGACCTGGACGCCGACGAGCTGGACGCCGTGGCCGTCGGGGGCGGCCCCGGCTCTTATACCGGGCTGCGGATCGGGGTCTCGACCGCCAAGGGGATGTGCTATGCGCTGGGGCGGCCGCTGATCGCGGTGGATTCGCTCAAGGCGCTGGCCAACATCGCCTTGGAGGAGTTCGAAGCGGGGATCATCGACCTGGAGAACCCGGAGAGGGCGGTGCTGGCCCCGATGATCGACGCCCGGCGCATGGAGGTCTACACCCGACTGTTCGACACGGCTTTGAATCCGCTGGGGGAGACCTGCGCGCATATCCTGACGCCGGAGAGCTTTGCGGATATTTTCGCCGCAGGGCGGGAACTGCTTGTTTTCGGCAACGGGGCGGCCAAATGCGCCGACCTGTTGCCGCAGGCGAAGTACGCGCGGGTGGCTTCGTCGGCCCGCGGGCTCGTGACGCTGGCCGAAGCGGCTTTCAACGCCGGGGATTTCGCGGACGTGGCCTATTACGAGCCGTATTACCTGAAGGATTTCGTGGTGACCCGGAGCAAGCGGAATGCGCTCGGGCTGCCGGATGCTAAATAGGTACGGGATGCATTACATCAAATGCAATCATTGCGGCAGGCTGGTCGAGATCAAGTCGCAGTACATGGTCTTCTGTCCGGCGTGCAAGCGCAAGATGGACAACAGCTTCGCGGAGTGGAGCAAACGCAATCCGGGTCGGGGCTACGAGGAATACCTCGGCGAACTGGCGGTGAGCGACACCGCTTTGGAAGGGGTACGCGAGCAGCGGAAGATCGGGCGCGCCATCACGCGGGGAAAAGCCGCGCGGCGGGCTCTGCTTGCGCTGGGGATCGCCGTACTCGTCACCGTGGTCGGAATCGGCGGCTACTGGGCGTGGAACCGCTACAACCGCAGCGCGTCGATGGGCGCTTTGCTAAATAAAGCGTGGCAGATCAGCTATTACGAAGACCTGGGGGCGACCCTGAAATTCCCGTTCCCGCTGGAAAAAGAGGCGGCTTTCTCGGCGGACTCCTTGCAGCGCGAGAACGACCGTATCACGGCGGACACCGTGCAGCGGCAGGTGGTGCTGAACGCGGTGAGCCGGCAATGGTCGGAGCCGGGCGTGGTCAGCGTGACGGCCAGCCGCATCGACTATCAACCCGATTTCGGGGTTGACCGCGACATCGCGACGCGGCAGATCCTGCTGAATATGCTGCAAGAGAATAATTTGCAGGGATTCGAGTTTTTCCGCAACGACTACTCGATACCGAATGTCGAGGCGCGAAGCCTTTCCGGGAGCTACCTGCTGGGGGTCGAAGCGTTCGAGTTCCGGGCGCTGATGGCTCAGTACGGGCACACGGTATGGTATTTCATGGTGGCTTACCCGCGGTCGAAGCCGGAGGGGCTGCTCGTGGCGGAACGATTCTTCAAAGGCATCCTGATCGACCGGCAACTGACGGGACGGGAACAGTAACGGTTCGTCCTCATAACCTGCAATTCGCAGAATTGCCGGGCTTGCGCGCTGGCCGCGCAGCGGCCACCCCCGGAACGCGCAGCCCGACGGCTATATCGAACAAGGTTATTTAAAGCAATGGATAGAGCTGTTCGAGTGCCATCCCGCGCGAACCTTTCACCAGTATATGGGAGTTGCGGATCACCGCATCCCCCCGTTTAATCGCCTCGGCCAGCGCATCCGCCGACGGGAATACCCGCATACCGTCACCGGGTTCCGGCAACGCCTTCATAAACTCCGGGCCGACCAGATAGCACTCCGCCTGCGGTATCACAGCCGCCAGCCGCTCCACGATAGCCCGGTGCTCCTCCGTGGAGAAGTCCCCCAGTTCGCGCATGTCGCCGAGGATCAAGACCTTTCTCTCCGCACCCGGCAGCCCGAGGAAATTATCCAGCGCAGCCGCCATGCTCGAAGGATTGGCGTTGTAAGCGTCCATATAGAGCGTGTTGCCCGTGTCCGCCGACACCGCCACCTGCGAACGGTTGTTGTCCGGCTCATAAGCCGCCACCGCTTCCAGCGCCTGCGGCAGAGCGATCCCGAAATAATCGCCCACGGCCAGCGCCGCCGCCACATTGGCCACGTTATACGCCCCCGCCATCCGGGTTTGCACCGCGCCGCGATCGGTGGATAAGATCAATTTGTCGCTTCCCCCCGCAGAAACCGCCGCCGAGATGCCGAAATCCGCCGCCGTATAACCCACCGTACTACCGGCCGTATCCCGGCCGAAACGCTCGGTCGCCATCTCCGCCAGCACCGGGTCTTCCAGCGAATAGATCGCCGTCCCCCCGTGCGCCGCCAGGTAATCGTACAGCAGCCCTTTGCCTTTCCGCACCCCCTACGGCCCGCCCGACCCAGCCCAATTGCCCCGCCCCCCCTTGGTAATAGACCCGATATTAGGGGCCGCAAAATAGCACA
>JAJBVQ010000022.1 GCA_020859745.1 Rikenellaceae bacterium | reverse complement strand
TGGTGGGGGACGACCGACGCGCTGGTGAAGATCTCGGGAGCCGCCAAAGCGGGCGATAACGAGACGGCGAAAGCGACGATAGGGATGCTGCGCGAAAAGTACTCGACCTGTATCGACGAGCTGCTGGGGGCGAACAAACAGGCGGCGACGGAGAGGATGGAGGACGCTTTGGCCACGATCGCCAACGAGATTTTTACCTACCGCGGCGAGGTGTCGGACAAGCTGATCCTGGCGCAGGGCGAGCTGCTGACCAGCGCTATCTTCTGCTACCACATGCAGGAGTCGGGGTACAAGGCGGTGCTGCTGACCTCGCCGGAGTTCATGCACACCGATCCGGAGGGCAAGCCGGACACGGCGCGGCTGGGCCGCGAGCTGGCCGCACGGGTGACCGGTACCGATCCGGATATTTTCTACATCGCGCAGGGCTTTATCTGCACCGACGCCAACGGAAATATCAGCAATCTGGGGCGCGGCGGCAGCGATTACAGCGCGGCGCTGATGGGGGTGGCCATCGGTTCCGACGAGGTGCAGATCTGGACGGACATCGACGGGATGCACAACAACGACCCGCGGGTGGTGGACAAGACTTTCCCGATCCGGCGCATGAGTTTCGACGAGGCGGCCGAGCTGGCCTATTTCGGGGCCAAGATCCTGCACCCGGCCACGATCCAGCCGTGCAAGGAGGCGGGGATCAACGTGCGGCTCAAGAACAGTATGGAGCCGCAGGCCGAGGGGACGCTCATTTCGGACGGCGAGGACAACGCCATGGATTTCCACGCCATCGCGGCCAAGGACGGCATTACGGTGGTGCGCATCACCTCGGCGCGGATGCTTATGGCGTACGGTTTCCTGCGTAAGGTGTTCGAAGTGTTCGAGAAGTACCGCACGCCGGTGGATATGATCACCACCTCGGAGGTCGAGGTGTCGCTGACCATCGACAGCACGTGCCACCTGGACGAAATAATCCGGGAGCTCAGCCCGTTCTGCACGGTGGAGGTGGACCGCGACAACACGATCGTCTGCATCGTGGGCTGCATCGACTACCAGCATGTGGGCCTTGCGGCGCGCATCTTCGACGGCATCAAAGAGGTGCCGATCAAGATGATCTCCTACGGGGCTAATCACCGGAGCATGGCGATCCTGATCGCCACGGAACACAAGAAGCGCACTTTGCAGGCGCTGAACGACCACCTGTTCGACTGCGACTGCGCGAAATAAAGTCCAAATCACGACCTCACTGCGGCTCCGGGTTTACGCTCTTTTGGGCTCGGGCCACCGCCTTCCCCGGCGAAGGCCCGCTATACGCGAGCTTCGCAGGCTGCGGAAATGAAAAAATTTATATCACCACACATATGTCCAAATACACCCTGACCCCGGGCACGGCGGTGCCCCCGACCCCTTTCTACTACTACGACCTCGACCTGCTGCGGCGGACGCTGGAGACAGCCACGGCCGAGGCGGCGAAATACGGCTACCATATCCATTATGCGATGAAAGCCAACGTCGAGCCGCACATCCTGCGCGAGATACAGCGGGCGGGACTGGGGGCGGACTGCGTGAGCGGCTACGAGGTGCAGTGCGCCGTGGAGAACGGCTTCTCGCCGGAAAAGATCGTCTTCGCCGGGGTGGGGAAGAGCGACCACGAGATCGAGTACGCCGTCCGGCAGGGGATTTTCGCTTTCAACTGCGAATCCTTGCAGGAGCTGGAGGTGGTCAACGAACTGGCCGCGAAACAGGGCAAGGTGGTGAACGTGGCGCTGCGCATCAACCCCAACGTGCAGCCGGAAACCCACAAGTATATCTCGACGGGCCAGTCGGAGAGCAAGTTCGGCATCTCTTATACCGAGGTGGATCAGGCATTGGCGAAGCTGCACAGCCTGGGGAATATCCGGATCGTGGGCTTGCATTTCCACATCGGGTCGCAGATCCGCAAGATGGAGTCGTTCGCCGAGCTGGCGGGGCGGGTCAATGAGATCGCGGCGTGGTTCGAGTCGAAAGGCGTGGAGTTGAAGCACCTCAATATGGGCGGCGGCCTGGGGATCGACTACCAGAACCCGGATGCGGAGCCGGTGCCGGATTTCGCGGGCTATTTCCGTACGTTCCATGAAAACCTGCGGGTGGCTCCGGGGCAGACGGTGCACTTCGAGCTGGGGCGCTCGATCGTCGCGCAGTGCGGGGAGTTGATTACGCGGGTGCTCTACACCAAGACTACGGCGGGAGGCTCCGATTTCGCCATTACCGACGCGGGGATGACGGAGTTGATCCGCCCGGCGCTCTACAGCGCCCACCACAAAATCGAGAACCTTACCGCGGCTGCGAAGGGGCGGCCAATGGGCTTATACTCGATCGCGGGGCCGATCTGCGAATCGTCGGACGTATTCGCGCGCGACATCGAGTTCCCGGTGTCCAAAAGGGGGGACGTGCTTTCGATCCGCTCCACGGGGGCCTACGGGAGCATTATGGCCTCGAATTACAACATGCGCCCGATCGCGCCGAGCCGGTTCTCCGACGAAAAATAGATAATTGTTGATATAGCCGGATTTTTATGTATATTTGTGCACTGTTCCCAGCTAAGGAGCGGTGCATATTTTTGACATACTTTTAACCTCTCTGCGTAAATCTGGACAATTTACACTTGTACTGAGGTTAGGGGTTGGTAGCCATGCTTGTATCTTTACGGGCATGGGGCCAACTTCTTTCAGTACAAGGGCCGTCCAGAGCCTACGCGAGAGAGAAGATTTGGCCCCATGCTTTTTTTATTTGCCGGGGAGGGCGGGATGTGCGAGCGATGAGAACAACGGACTGCATCCCGTACTGCGCAGCTTGTCTGGTCGAACGGCAAATAATCTCCGGAAAAGGCGTGGGGCCTTTTTATCTCCAATACCCACATAGTGACCGCGCCAGCGGGCGGGCCGCAGCCTCCCCCCCGCGGAGGTCCGGTGCCTCCGGGCACACCGAAAGGGCTGTAATTACCCCAATAACCTCCACAGGCTGCGGCCCTGCAATAATAATACGAATCGACATTGCATCAGCGGTCAGGCCCGGCCGCTGCCGCGAAAGCCTATGGCAGTTACTGCAAACCGACGTCCTCCGACGTGTCTTTTTTGTATTCTTTTTTCGGGTCGGACGCGGTGCCTTTTTTATTGCTTTATTTGACCTCGGCGCGCTCCCCCCGCGCCGCTCACGCGTCGCAGCGCCCGAGGCCACCGCTACCGCGGAAACTCTTTCTGTTCTCCACTCGCGATGGCTCCGGTCATACCGCGGATGCGGGAACTATTTATATCGGGCACTGGCGTAGAGGCTTTTTGGCTTCGCATTAGTCGGTTTCGGTGACCGCCTGTGGAAGACGCTTTGCGGCCCTTCGCCCGGGGTGGCTCCGGGCCCGCTTACTGACGCGGGGGCGCAGCTACGCCCATCCGGCCGCTCCATCTCCTTCGGCACGCTGCCCGGCGGGGCCGGAACACGATACGCCGCGAAGCCTATTTGGGCGGGAACATCTATTACTGTTCCGGAGTGCCAGCCTTCGGAGTAAAATTCCTACCTTTGGAGAGCTAACGCCGAATTTTACTTTGAATAACTTTATGAACGGGAAACTCCTCGTGCTGCCGGGCGCCCTCTGCGCCGTGACGGGCAGCGCTTTCGCACAACAAACCCAGGACGGTGCGCGCAAGCGGCCCAATATCGTCTACATCATGTCCGATGACCATGCCGTGCAGGCCATCAGCGCCTACGGGCATCCGCTGTCGCAGGTGGCCCCGACGCCCAACATCGACCGCATCGCGGCCGAAGGGGTGCGGTTCGACCGGGCCTACTGCGCCAACTCCATCTCCGGCCCCAGCCGGGCCACGATACTCACGGGAAAGCACAGCCACAAGAACGGCTTTATGCGCAACGACAGGCCGTTCGAGGGCGACCAGCCGAATATGGCAAAAATATTGCAGGCGAACGGCTATTCCACCGCCATTATCGGCAAGTGGCACCTCGGTTCCTATCCGCAGGGGTTCGACTACTGGAAAATACTGGACGACCAGGGGATGTATTACAATCCGGACTTCATCGTCATGGGCGACACCATCCGCCAGCCGGGCTATGTGACGGACATCGTTGCGGACGAGAGCATCGAGTGGATCGACCGGCATAAGGACGGGCCGTTCTTCATCATGGTGCACAACAAGGCGCCGCACCGCAACTGGCAGCCAGCACCGCGGCACCTCAACCTGCACGAGGGCACCTTTTTCCCCTACCCGGACAACCTGTTCGACGACTACAAGGGGCGCAAGGCGGCGCAGCGGCAGGAGATGAGCATCGACCGGCACCTGATGCCGGCCTACGACCTGAAACTGTTCACCCGTAAAGATGAGGGGTGGGACCCGAAGAACGATTGGGGGCCGGATTACCGTTTTATGGATTCCGTGCAAAAGGCGGCCTATATCGCCTCGTACGATGCGGCGAACAAGGCTTACTACGACAATCCGCCGACGGGCGACAGCCTCACGCGGTGGAAGTTCCAGCGTTATATGCGGGACTATTTCTCGACCATCGCTTCGGTGGACGAGAATGTGGGCAAGATACTGGACTACCTCGACAGTACGGGGATGGCGGAGAATACAATCGTGGTCTACGCTTCTGACCAGAGTTTCTACCTCGGGGAACACGGCTGGTTCGACAAGCGGTTCATGTACGAGGAGTCGATGCGGATGCCGCTGGTGATCCGCTATCCGGCCGAGATACCGGCGGGCACGGTGGCGAAGGATGCGTTGGTGCAGAATATAGACTTTGCTCCGACGTTGCTGGACTGGTGCGGCATCGCCGCGCCGGGGGATATGCAGGGCGAGTCGTTCCGGGCGATCGCGGACGGGGGCGACAAGGCGGTCAAACCGGGCAAAACGTGGCGGAACACGCTCTATTACCGCTATTGGGAAAACCCGGGCATCCACAATGTGATGCAGCATGCGGGGGTGCATGACGGGCGGTGGAAGCTGGTCTATTTCTTCACGAACGAGACGCCGGTGCCGAAAGAGCATTTCTTCGAGCTGTACGACCTGCGGAGCGACCCGCATGAGATGCACAACCTGTATGGAAGCAAGGGGACGGAGAAGCAGTCGGAGCGGCTGATGAAGGAGCTGAAACGGCTGGCGGGCTATTACGAGGACACGCTGCCGCCGTGCCCGGAGCTGGAGAGGTTGTAGCCGTAGATTTATCTGTATCCGGTATGAGGGTACTGTTCTTTTTGTGAACAACCCACGTTGCCAGCCCGTTTGTCTCTCGGCTGCGATCTCGGTTCCTTGCGCTATCTCGCCATAGCCCGCAAGCGGTCTTTGGCCTCGAAATGCTGCTCGGTTTCTTCAGAAAAGGTACGGTTGCCTCAAACCCAATGTATAATAACCTTATAGTTGGTGCGAACGGTTTTTTACTTTTTTACCTTCCTTTTTGCCCGCAGCCAGCGGAGGCGAAACAAGCGTAGCGCAGTTGCAGCCCTTCGCCCGGGGTGGCTGCGGGCTGTCCGCAGCCGCGGGAACTTTTTCCCGATAGGGGCCGCCGGGTTACGTGCGGTAATTACAGCCCTTTCGGTGCATCCGAAAACAGTATGAATAGGAAATATTGAGAATCACACATTAATCTGAATCAGGGTAAAACGGTATATAGTTACGTGAATAAGAATAAAAGTACAAGCAACAATTAGCGACAAATGGTTTGGACATTTATTTTGCGGTTGGCGGTGGCGGCCGTACTGGGAGGCATTATCGGCCTCGACCGGGAATACAGGGCCAAGGAGGCCGGACTGCGGACACACTTCTTGGTGGCTTTGGGCAGCGCCCTTTTCATGATCGTCTCCATGTACGGCTTCGGCGACGGGGCGTTCGGCGATCCGGGGCGCGTAGCGGCGCAGGTGGTGACCGGCATCGGCTTTATCG
>JAJBVQ010000194.1 GCA_020859745.1 Rikenellaceae bacterium | reverse complement strand
ATCTTGAGCACGATGGCCTGTATCGCATCGCTGTAAGTGTAGATCTCGTACATAAACAAATCAATAAAAATCAGGTCGGCCAGCATCGCTTCGTATCCCTTCACACCGAATGCAATGCCCGCCATCTGGTGCGGCGTCATCACCTTGACCGATGCGCCGACGTGTCGCTGTAAAACGCGCTCTTCCAGTTTTCCTTTCTCCAGAAGCAATGCGGAACTGGCGTGAAGCAACCGCACATCCGCATCCGTGTCGGCCAAATCCTTCCGGATACGGTCATACATCGCATTGATCGACGCCTGAAAAGGCAAGGTATAGAACACCCGCCCGCGGCAACGGCGAAGCAGGAAATCGGTTTTTCCCGCCCCCGTTGGAGCCGTCACGATCGTATGCGGCCGCCCATCTTCAGCATCCAACAACGACAGCGGATAGAGTTCGCTCCGGCGGGACGAATAGTATGTCAGGTCAGGGCGCCGGAATAAACGATCGGCGTCGATACTTTCCGCCAGACCCCGCTCAGCCAGCGCCGAAGCCATACCGTCCGCGGCCACCAACACCCCTTTCCACAGCGACCACCCCGTCTCACCGGTTTTGCGTTTACAATAATCAACCGCCTCGTCGTAGCTGTTCCGCGCCTGCTCCAACGTCACAGAAGCGTCGCTCGCGATACCCTCCAACCCCGCTTCCCTCAGAATCTCCACAGCATCCCGGCTCCAAACCTCGAATCCGTTGCTGTGTATGTCAAAGGACTCTACATCCCCATCTAGATCCAATAATCCCAAACTCCTGACATCCCTTTTTACCGACTTATGGTGTCCCGCCACCATTTCGATCACAAACCCGTGCCATTGCTGCGGGATCAGAGACAGAAAAAACAAGGAGGCGATCTCATGGCGAAAAATATCATCGCCGACCCGAAGTCCCTTATACCTGAGCCTTTTCTGAAATAGGGGCGACGCTTTCCCGATATCATGCAACAAAGCTCCCGCATACGCAATATCCGGATCGAGGCCCGATTCGACAGCTACCCGCCGTGCAAAAAACGCGGTCTGCTTTAAATGCTCGACCAACGTCAAAGCCCGACCGTCCGGCCCCTGGCTTTTGGCCCATATATCGCGATAATCAGCCATTTATTCCGTCACCCGTTTCGATCGGATTACCCGTCACCTCAATTTTCCCATACCTCATCTCCCCCCGCTCGCTGAACCGGTCGAAACCGACCGGGAACATCCCCGGCTCACCCTGATCCCCGAACCGGAGTTCGTAGCCCGGCAAAGCATCGAACTGCTCACGATTCATAGTCCTGATCTCCGGTTCCGGCAGCAAAACATCTTCATTCCGGCACAAACAAATATGCTGGCACACCGCCTTTTCCGCATCTTCTCCCGAAGCGAAAGCGAGGACGAGCCGCGGATGGATAAGCACTCCCCGGTTCAGGATCGAGCGGGGCCGAACCATCTGTCTCTGTTTCGGACGCAGATCCCATCCGCGCGGCTGAGTCTGCTCCAACTGCACGCTGAATCCGGCATAAGTCAGTTTATGGCGCAAGATCGTCCCTACCTCTAATTTCTGCCGCATCCCCTCCACAATCGAAGGCGTCAGGAACTGCTGGCTGTAGGTTTTCGAATCGCGAACGGCGAACCACGGTTTGATATAACCGAAAGGACCCGCATAAGTTACTACGTAATAATCTTGTTCCATGACTGTCACTTTATGATCATTCACCGAGCCTCGATGAAACCGAACCCCATTGAACCCTTCTCTCCCAACCCGCTGTCGCCGGCAATATCCAGCAGAACAGGCGCACACCGCAGCCGGAACCTGCAATTATACCCGATTACCTTAGTTTCCTGCGATGTAAAGCGTTTGATTGCGATCCCTTTCCGGTGCGAAGGCGACAAAAGCTCAAACTCGAACTCCGATATCCCCGCATAGTCGCTGCCATGGAAAAATTTGTACTTCTGCTCTAAATTTTTCAACAGGCACGCAGCCGCACGCGGGTCTTCCGGAGCCAGATAGTCGACATGCCCGGTTCCGGGATTGCGAAGCGAAATGCACACCGGCGACAGAGTCTGAAAAACACCTTCCACCAGACCGTCATCCCCGGCAGTAACCAGCTCCGACAACGGAGGCAGAATAGTAATATTCATCACCCGGAACCGTATTTTCGAGATACGATCCCCTACCTCGAACACCTGATCGGCGAAGGCCCCTTTAACAAAAACAGCAGTGCTTTTTTCGGGCAGGAAAGAGAGGTAAAACGAAGCCCTGTCGCAATCCAGATGCAATCGGTCGTCTTTAGGTGTGTAACGCGGAATCCGAAAATTCGAGAAACAAAAGAGTTTCAACCGTTTACCGCCCTGTTCCGAATCCGTGAATCCGTTATCGTGAAGCCATGCCGCATAATCCGCATCGCTGCGGCTCATGCATTTGTATATCGTCGACGACAATTCATATTGATAATTCATCGGAAGCACATAGCCAGAACCGCCCTCGATCTTCAGGTCTATCCTAAAACGCATAATCGTATATCTTTTCAGTCGAAAGATACACTTTTTATAGTAAAAAATAAGACAAAAAGATTAGTTCTCTCTTTTCCCGCTTTTAAGGATTACCACGGTGACGGCGACGATGATCAGCACCAGCCCGGCCGCGCTTTTCAGGCTGAACGGCTCGGAGAAATGGATGATCCCCACCAGCACCGCCACCAGAGGCTCCAGCGAACCGAGCACCGACGTAATGGTCGATCCCACGCGCTTGACCGCCATGACCAGCGTCAGGTCGGAAACGACCGTCGGCACCAAGGCCAGCAGGACGAGGTTGATCCCCGTTTTCCAGTCTTGAATCGGCTCTATTCCCGTGGTCATCTCGGCATAGGCCGCGAACATCAACGCTCCGGACAGCAGCACGTAAAACGTCAGCGGTATGGGGTCCATTTTGTCCACCCCCGACTTGTTGACCCCCACGATATAGATGGCATAGGTTACCACGGTCAGCAGCACCGTGGCGATCCCTTCGTAATTGACCTTGCCGCCACTCCAGTTCAGCAACGCCACCCCGGCTATGGAAACGATCGCCGCGCCGAAGATCCAGACCGATTTCGGCTCCTTGAAAAAAGTCACCATAATCAGCGTCACCAGCACCGGATAGAGGAAATGTATGGTGGTGGCGATACCGCTGGGGATCATGCTGTAAGACTCCAGCAGCCACATGGCCGTGGCGGCGTAGAACCAGCCCAGCACGGTCAGCTTGGTGCCCTGCCTGAAGTCGATCCGGAAACTTTTGCCTTGCACCAGCCCGATCAGTCCGATCAGCAACGTTCCCAGCCCGAAGCGGTAAAAAAGGATCGACGGCCCCGACATGGTGCCCATCATCAGAACCGGCACAGCGAACAAGGGGATTAGTCCGAAAGTGGACGACGAGACCAGAGCATATATGATGCCTTCTCTTTTTTTATTCCGCTGTACTTTTTCCATGGCGACCGCGAAGGTAGCAATAAATATTCCACGCCGGACAATGGCGCAGCCGGGGCGGACGTTAAAAAAAACACGGCCGGATTTTCCCGCCCGGAATGAAATCGACATCTTTGCACAAAACGAACCCGCGAATGAGACACCTTCTTTTTACCGAGCGCATGAAGATGGCCGACCTGATCCACGCCAACTACCGGCTGCTGTTCGTGCTGCCGCGCTTCGGCATCCAGCTCGGCTTCGGCGACAAAAGCATCGGCGAGATCTGCCGACAGCAAAACATCTCCGCCAGCCTGTTCCTGCTGGTCTGCAACATCTACACCTTCGACGATTTCCTGCCTGAGCCAAGCGAGCTGCACTCCTTCACGGCCGAAGACCTGACCCGCTACCTGCACAACTCGCACGCCGACTACATCCGTGAGCAAATCCCCGAAATACGGCGGCAGGTACTCGCGCTGGTGGGTTGCTGCGAAGCGAAGAACGGCAAAATACTGGAACGCTTCTTCGACGACTACAGCCGCGAAGTGACCCGCCATTTCAACTACGAGGAGACGGTGGTATTCCCCTATATCCACAACCTTTCGGAGGGGATCGAATCGGCCGAGGGCTACTCCATCGGCCAGTTCGAGGAGAACCACAGCAATATCGAAGAGAAACTGGGCGACCTGAAGAACATCCTGATCAAATACCTGCCGGACAGCTGCCCCGGCACCCCGCGGAACAAACTGCTGCTGGATCTCTTCCTGCTGGAAGACGACCTGAACAAACATTCGCTGATCGAAGACCGGATACTGGTGCCGCTGGTCGAACAACTGGAGGAACGCATGCGATGAACAGCTCACCGAAAAAAGGCCGCAAAGTGGTTATCATCGAACCGTCGGCCGTCATTACTTCAGGGCTGAAAGCCATACTGGCCGAAGCCGGCAGCGAATTCGAAGTCTGCGGAACGTTCGGGGAGCCGGCCCACTTCGCCGAACGCGCCCCGCTGCTGGACCCGGACCTGATCCTGGTCGATCCGGTCATATTCGATTTCCAAAAACGGCTGGCCGTACACAACTTTTTCGAGAGCCAGCCCGACGCCGCGCTGGTCGCCATTATCTACTGCTTCATCGAGCCGGACGCCCTGAAACAGTACCACGGCTCCATCCACATCTACGACGACGGGCGGAAAATCATCCGCAAACTGCGGCAGGCCATGGACGACCGGCCACGCGAAACGGAGGCCGCCAGCGAGGGATACGAGCTGACCGACCGAGAAAGCGAGATACTGGTCTCCGTGGCCAAAGGAATGACCAACAAGGAGATCGCCGACGAGCACCATATTTCCGTCCACACGGTGATCTCGCACCGCAAGAACATTACCCGCAAAACGGGCATCAAGACCGTCTCCGGGCTTACCGTGTATGCCCTGCTGAACAACCTGATCGACCAATCGGAAATAGAATGACCGTCGAAACACACGGATGAACGATACTATTCCCCCTATTAATGGGGATAAGCCCTCCGTTTTTTCCTAACATTTGGGGATTGCCACCCCCGCCGGATTCGCTGACCTTTGTCATGTAAAAAACAAACAAAGACATTAGCGAATTTATTTTGTAAGCCAACTCAATAAATGCCCGAGAACTCCTGCCTCCGGAAGCCATGCCGGAATGTAGGGGTTCTTTTTTATCCCTTTTGCCCGCCCCTGTATATACTTTGGTAACTATATACGATTTTACCCAAACTAATCTCCGATCGTTTTCATATCTCCCCTATCGGCCCTGTGCACAAGCGGTTTCGCCGCTTTGGGGATGGACGCGGACCGAAAATATCAAATATAGTCACCTATACCTTTTGAAAAACCCGATTCAGGGCCTGCGCTCGCGGGTAAAGATATAATGTTCGTCGTCCGAGATCTCGGGATTGAACGCGAAGCCGTTCCACATGAATTTCACCAGCTTGTCCGGGGACTCGACCCTTTGCCGGATGATATGCCGCGTCATTACGCCGCGGCATATTTTCGCATAGGTGCGCACGGTTTCGTACTTTCCGTCGCGCAGCTCCTGGAATTCCGGCGTCACGACCCGCACCGCCTGTCGTATCTCGTCCATGTGCAAAGCCCCCTGAATGTCGAGGCTCGCCAGATTGACCAGCACGCCGCCCGCTTTTTTCACATCCGCGATCAACGGCCCGGTCAGTTTCGGGAGCCAGTAGTCATACAGGTTCCCTTTACCCGGAAAAAGTTTCAGGCTGAAAGCGATCCGGTAGGCCTCGATTTCGTCCAGTGGCCTCACCAACCCGTACAACGTGGAAACGATCCGCAACCGATCCTGTGCATAGAGTAAATCCCCCTTCGACAAAGTAGCGGCGTCAATGGCCTTGAACACGCTGCCGTTATAAGCCGCAATCGCAGCTTTGCGGGGATTGGACGGCCGGCCGAACAACTGGTACCGCTCGTAATTCTGTGCCGCAAGTGCCGGACTGACCTTCAGCATCTTCGCCAATTCGGACTCGGAAAAACGCTTCATGGCGGCGGCCAGCTCCTGCGCTTCCTTTTCATAC
>JAJBVQ010000102.1 GCA_020859745.1 Rikenellaceae bacterium | reverse complement strand
CAAAAAAGGGGCGACCCCCTGCGTAAAGCAGAAAGCAACCCCGGATGTTTTCACAACGGAGCAAAAGATCCTTATTGTGATCCGCTTTCATTTTGTATGATACAAAGAAAAAGAATAATCAGTGAAATTAAAATAGTTGCGGAAATATTTTTTGTGTTATCTTTAAGACATCTTAAAACACATTGCCATCATGAAAACCATCTGGGGCTTCGACCTCGGTATCGCCTCCGTCGGCAGTGCCGCGATCCTGACCGACGATAACGGCACCCCCGTCGAGATCCGCCATATGGGCAGCCGGACGATTCCGATGAGCGCGGACGAACGCAACGAATTCAGCAGCGGCAACGCCATCAGCAAGAACGCCCAACGTACCCGGCGGCGGAACCGGCGCAAAGGCTACGACCGCTACCAGATGCGCCGCGCCACCCTCATTACCGCCCTGAAAAACAGCGGCCTGATGCCCGACCAGACCTGCCCGCCGCTCGACAAACTTGAACTGTGGTCGTTGCGCAGTCGCGCAGCCGCCGAGCGCGTCACACTGCCCGAGCTGGGGCGCGTGCTGCTCCACCTGAACCAGAAACGCGGCTACAAATCCGCCCGCGCCGAAGGGAATACCAAAGAGGATACCGATTATGTAAAGACCGTCAACAGGCGCTACGAGGAGCTGCGCGAACGGGGGCTCACCGTCGGTCAATACCTCTTCGGCCGGCTGTCGCAAAACAGGGATTTCCGCATCCGCGATCTTATTTATCCCCAGATAGCCTATAAAGAAGAGTTCAACCGCATTATGACCGCCCAACGGCCACACTACCCCGACATCTTAACCGAAGAATTTATCCGGCGGCTGCGCGACGACATTATCTACCGGCAGCGTCCCCTCAAGTCGTGCAAAGGGCTGGTCGCCGTCTGCGAATTCGAAGGACGCAAACAGATCGTACGCGGGCACGAGCGGCTCTGCGGGCCGAAAGTAGCCCCCCGCAGCTCGCCCCTGGCCCAGGAGTGCCGTATCTGGGAGCAGCTCAACAACATCCGCATCAGCGACAAATCCGGGCAACCGTATATGCTGACCCCCGAACAGAAAGAGAAAATCGCCGTGTGGCTCGGCACCGCCCCGAAGATCACCTGGACACAGCTCCAGACCCTGCTCGGCCTGCGAAAGAACGACGGCTGGAACGCCGACCGGAAGACCGAAAAACAAGGGCTTGTCGGGAATGAAACCTATTCGAAAATCGCCGAATGCTTCGGCGAAGAGCCGGTGCCCGCCGGATTGCTCGACTTTCCGCTGGCCGAAACCCCGGCCCGCGGCGGGGAAAGCCGCTCCCCCGCCCTGCTGTACGACCGCAAGAGCGGCGAAGTGCTGTGCGAAGAGCCCGCCCTGAGCATCTCGCCCGAGGTCGAGCAGGCCCCGCTCTACCGCCTCTGGCACACGATCTACTCCATTGCCGACATCGACGAGTGCGCCGCCGTGCTGGTCGCCAGATTCAGAGGCATCGATCCCGGCACAGCCCAACGGCTGGCCGCCATCGACTTCACCCGCCAGGGATTCAGCAACAAATCCGCCAAAGCGATGCGGCGGATCCTGCCCTACCTGCGGCGCGGCTACGGGTACAGCGACGCCATGGCCCTGGCCGGCTACAACCACTCCGGGTCGCTGACCACGGAAGAACGCCGGAAACGGCCGCTTAAGGATCGGCTCGACCTGCTGCCCAGGAACGCCCTGCGGCAGCCCGTGGTCGAGAAAGTGCTGGGCCAGCTGGTCAATCTCACCAACGCCCTGCTGGAAACCTATGGCCGCCCCGACGAGATCCGGATCGAGCTGGCGCGCGAACTCAAGCAGAGCCAGGAAGAGCGCGAGCGGTCCGCGCGGCGGATGAATGCAAATGAACGGGAAAACAAACGCATCGCCGAACGCATCGCAAAAGAGCATCCCGGGCTGCGCGCCACCCGTCGCACGATCCAGAAATACAAACTCCACCAGGAGCTGGCCGCCATCGACCACAAGTGCATTTACTGCAATCAGACTATCAGGCTGAGCGAGGCGCTGAGCAGCGACCAGGTAGATATAGATCACATTATTCCGCAGTCGCTGCTCTTCGATGACTCGATGAGCAACAAAATCCTCTCGCACCACGAGTGCAACCACCTCAAAGACAACCGGACCGCCTATGACTTTATGAAAGACGGCCCCTTTAAAGCCGATTTCGCGGCCTATCTGGAACGCGTGGACCTGCTCTGCGCCAAAGACCGCACCAAGCGGAACAAACTGCTGATGGCCGCCGAAAGGATTCCCACCGACTTTATCGACCGGCAGCTCCGCCAAAGCCAGTACATCGCCCGCAAAGCCGTGGAACTGCTCCAGGAAGTATGCACCGACGTGCGGACCACCAGCGGCAGCGTCACCGCCTACCTGCGGCGCACGTGGGGGTGGGAGGAGGCGTTGATGCAACTCCAGCTGCCTCGCTACCGCGGGATCGAGGGGGCTACCGAGTGGGTCGAATACACCTGCGATAGGCAAACCCGCCGCGCCGAACGAATCGTCGGGTGGAGCAAGCGCGACGACCACCGGCACCAGGCGATCGACGCTCTGGCCATCGCCTGCACCCGCCAGGGCTATATCCAACGGCTGAACACCCTGAGCCGCGAAAAAACCCGGCGGGAGATGATGACCGCAATCGCCAACAGCGGCGCCGCGGGCCGGGAAACCGACAACAGGGGGAACCTGCTCGAACGCTACATCACCTCCGAGCGGCCGTTCACCCCGGCCCAAGTGCAGGAGAAAGCCGCCGCGATCCTCGTTTCCGTCAAACCCGGCAAGCGGGTGACGACGCCGGGCGTTCGCAAAGCGGGGCCGCGGGGCGAACGGCGTGTGGCCCAGCGCGTGCTGGTGCCGCGCGGGCCACTCAGCGAAGAGAGCGTCTACGGCTGCATCCCCGATCCAAAGACCGGCAAACCGGCCTACGTGATCCGCTACCCGCTCGGCCCCACGTTCGACAAAACCGGCAAGATCGTCGATCCGGCCCTGCGCGAAGCCGTGCGCGCCTGGCTGGCCGACGGAGCCGGGAGGGGCGAGCCATTCCGGTGGAACGGACAGACCGTGCGCAGCGTGCGCTGCTACACCGGCCTCACAGCCGCCGCCGTCGAGGCCGTGCGGTACGATCCCGACACGGGTCTGCCGCTGGGATTCGTCAAGCCGGGAAATAACCACCATATCGCCTTCTACCGCTCGCCGGACGGCAAGCGGCAATACCGGATCTGCACCTTCTGGCAGGCCGTGGAGCGCAAACGGATGGGACTGCCGGTGATTGTCCGGAATCCGGACCAGGTGTGGAACAAAGTGCTGGGCGCCGATACGGATCGCTACACACCGGCCCTTCTCGGAAAACTCCCGCCGGCGGAATGGGCTTACGAGTTCAGCCTGCAGCAAAACGAGATGGTTCTGTTAGGTTTGGACTCCGAGGTCGTCCGCGCAGCCATCCGGCAGAAAGACCACGCCCTGCTCAGCAGGCACCTCTACCGGCTGCAATCCATCGGACAGACGGGCTACAAGCTCAAATTCAGGCACCACGCGGCAGCGACCGCGGATAAAGACATCGAGATGGTCGGGGTCAGCAGCTTCGGCAGCTTCGACCCGGTCAAAGTGCGGATCGACCTGCTGGGACAAATCTCGGAAACTGTGCAGCCCTGATAAAAGAAACAAAATGAAAGCGGAGCACAATCCCAGACAGCCTTAACAATCGGTTGCCGACAGTTGCTAAAGGTACAAAATAAAAACGAATCACAACAGGCTCCGTGCGGTATGTTTTTCCGCTATCGCTGTTAAATATACAAATTGAAAACGGATCACAACGTCTGAAACTCCTTGCTGTTCTTGTCCGTGCTGTTAAAGATACAAATTAAAAACGAATCTACCGACATTCGCCGCAAGACCGCGCAGGAACGATAAAACGCACGATAACCACGATGCATATGATTAATATTATACTTACGATACTAATCACGAGGATACTGCCCCTCCGCCACGGTTTGCGCATTATTCCCGAAACCATTACCTTTATCGGCGAAATACCCGACCGGATGACCCGACAAGACGCCATACAGCTGTTCGAAGAGCGCAAAGTGCGCACCGCCTGGGACGACCAGCGCCGGGAGTGGTACTTCTCGGTGGTCGACGTGGTCGGCGCGCTGACCGACAGCGCCGACCCCAAACAGTACATCAAGAAGATGCGCAGCCGCGACCCCGAGCTGAACGCCAAGTGGGGTACAATCTGTACCCCTGTTGCGATGCTCGCCCCCGACGGGAAAAAGCGGAAAACCCTGGCCGCCGATACCGAGGGGCTTTTCCGCCTGATCCAGTCGATCCCCTCGCCCAAGGCCGAGCCTTTCAAGCTCTGGCTGGCGCAGGTGGGCGCCGAGCGGCTCGACGAGATGCAGGACCCGGAGCTGACCATCGACCGCGCCATGCTGGAATACAAGCAGTTAGGCTACTCCGACAACTGGATCAACCAACGGCTCAAGTCGATCGAAGTGCGCAAGGAGCTCACCGAAGAGTGGAAACGGTGCGGGCTTGAGGAGGGACGGCAATTCGCGGTGCTCACGAACATCATCACCCAGGCGTGGTCCGACCGCACGGTGCGGGAATACAAAGCCCTCAAGGGCTTGCGGAAAGAGAACCTGCGCGACCACATGACCAACACGGAGCTGATCCTGAACATGCTGGCGGAGGCTTCGGCCAAGGACATCTCGGAGGCCACGGACCCGGAGACCTTCGACGAACATACGGAAGTTGCCCACAAGGGGGGATCGGTGGCACGCGCCGCGCGGCTGGAACTGGAGCGCAGCACCGGACGCAAAGTAGTGACGGGGCTCAATGCCAAGGGCATCCGGCGGCTCAAAGCCCGCCGCGAGGAAGAGGAGGAGTAATCCCCCGGCGGCGGAGGCTTGGCTGCTCACTCAGTAGTTTTGGAGTCCTCTTCGCCTTATTCGGCCGGTCGCCCACTCCCCGTGGCGCATAGCGCCAGGGAGACAAGGCTGCCGTTGCCACGGAAAGCCAGCCACGCGCTCCGGCGTGTTCGGTGCCCTGCCTCCCTTGGGCGCGGCCGGCGATTCAGAGAATTACGCAAGGCAAACAAGCGACTCCGTTCACTCGGGTCCGGCCTGCGCGCTTCGGGGGGTGGCCGCGCAGCGGCCGCCTTTGCCGCGGGAACCCGGCTACCCGCTCTCTGAAAATTCAGTGCGCCGGTACCTTCGGGCACTCGGCCACGACGTAACTACCTTTTGGCACCGGCGCACTGACTCGGCCGAATCGCACTACTCGCCCTCCGCATCCCATTCTTTGTGGGTTCGAGCCGTCGCCAGCAGGGGACAAGCCATTTGCTCTGTCGGTTTTTGCCCGCGGCTGGGGGCAGCCGTTGGCTGTCTTATTAGGGTTTGCAATGCTTCAGAGCCGCGGGCAAAGCAGCCTCACTCCACGCTCGGCTGCGCAAAAGGACTCAGGCACTCATCTCCGGCCTGCGGGCTCCGAGAGTCCGACCCGTCGCCCTCCCCCGCAAACGGCCTCTTAAAGCAACGAAAACCCTCACAAATCTTCAACAGGTCCGCGACGCCATCGACAAGGAATCCGGCTACTCGGGGGGGCGGCCCCGCTGGGGCTTTCGCCGGAGTTTGCATAACCTCAGAACCATCACCGCCGCAAGCCCGGCGTTCCTTGCGGAACGCGC
This sequence comes from Rikenellaceae bacterium, assembly GCA_020859745.1. GTDB lineage: Bacteria > Bacteroidota > Bacteroidia > Bacteroidales > Rikenellaceae > Rikenella. Next base: position 305 of record JAJBVQ010000102.1, on the reverse strand, counting down.
AAGACGTGTCAGCTACCCGCTCCTTACGAATTTCTGCCCGCAGCCTGCGGGGGACGCATTGCGGCCCTCCGCTGCCGGGGGCTGCGGGCCGGCCATTGGCATGGAAATTCAGCTACCCGCTCCCCGCTTTATTTCCCGGCAAAGACAATGGCAAACCATTGTCTTTGCCGGGAAACCGTACCCGCCCTGCCGCGGCGGCCCCGCTTGCGCGGGCCCGCCGCTCTTCACCCCTCGCCTACTGTTCCGAAAAACCGCCGAAAAGCCCCGCCACGACGCGGGACGCACCCGCACAATTAATATAATAC
>JAJBVQ010000230.1 GCA_020859745.1 Rikenellaceae bacterium | reverse complement strand
TTGCGGAGCCTAAAGAGTAGCGCAGCTGACTCAAAAGTTTTTGGTGCCGCTTTTTACAAAAAGCGGCAGTCCCATACGGGGGTAGTAATAAAACGAACGGTTAATTATTATTGAAATAGACTTCGGCCGGCATTCCGATTTTGAGCGGGCCCGGGTTAGCCACATAGATTTTGAGGGCATAGACCAAGTTAGCCCGTTCATCCTTCGTTTGGATCACCTTCGGCGTGAACTCCGCCTTGTCCGCGATCCAGCCGATGCGCCCCGTGAAAGCCGCATTGCCCGCATACGTGCTGTCCACCAGTACCCGCACCGATTGCCCCAGCCGCACCTGAGTCAGTTGCGGCTCCTCGATATAAGCCCGCAGGATCAGCGTGTCCAGGTTCGCCACCTTGTAAAGCGGCTTGCCGATCGCCGCCAGTTCGTGCTGCTCCGCATATTTCGCCAACACCGTTCCCGCCACCGGGTTCACCACATACGCATTGTCGATACGATCCTGCACTTGCAGGATCTGCTGCCGCAGCGGCTCCATCCGCGCCAGCAAAGTGCGCGTCTGGATATCGAGGGTCGACTCCTCGGCGTCCAGTTGCTTCTGCAATACCTCCGCATCATACGAAAGGTTGTCCACCTGCTGCGCCGTCGAAGCATCCGCATCCGCCAGCCCCTTGTACCGCGCCAGCTCGTGTTTGGTCTTGGCCAGCTGCTCGCGCACCACGTCCAGCTGCTTCTCCTTTTCCGGCAGCTGCGCCCGCAGCACCGCGATCTCCCCTCTGAGCTGGTTGCGCTGCAACACCAGCTGCGTGGTGTCCACCCAGCCCACGATCTCGCCCCGGTGGAGCTTGTAACCTTCGTCCACGTTGAATTCCAGCAACTTGCCATTACCGTCCGCCGAAACGACGACCTCCACCGCCTCGAAATTGCCGTACGCATCCGGCTTCGGTCCCCGCGTGCAGGAGATTGTGCCCCACACCCCCAGCAAGGCCGCAGCCCCGATCGAAAAACTTCTGTTCATATATCCCTGTGTTGACAGTATGCTATTTGTAAATGCCCCGTGCGGCGTCGTAGTTGATCCAGGCCTGCACCAGTCGCAAGGCGTTCACCTGCGCATTGACCCGCGCCTGCGCTTCGTTGTTGAACTCCGTCAGGTACTCCGAATCCGTGATGATCCCCCCCTTGAGCTGCGCCAAGGCCCGTTCGCGGACCGCCGTCCGCGCCGCCACGATCTGCGGGTCCATCGCCGTCACCTCCTGCAATTTACCGATGTCCGTCCTGTACTGCTCCGTTTCGATCGAAACGTTCCGCTCGAAATCGCGCTGCTGCTGGTCGATGTCCTGACTTGCGATCCGGTTGGCCCGTTTCTCTTTCTGCGTGGCGTCCCAGCCCGTCAGCGGCATGTTGAACCGAAGCCCCCCGATGGCCATGGGCGCGAAATCGCGGTCGAGGAAATTATACCCCGGCCGGCCGTATCCGCCGCTTGCGAACAGCGACAGCTTCGGATTGGACTTGCTGTTCAGCAACCGGTTCTGCGTGTCGATCTGGTCTCGCTGGCGGGCGTACAGTTCCAGTTCCGTCCGGTGCAGAGACCCCTCCTGCCCCGGAACCCCCGACGGGATCGCCGGAACCTGCAATACCGTCGTCTCCGTCACCGTCATCCCCGTCAGCACCGATAAGGCCTCCGCCAGCTTGGCCCGCGTCCCCTGCAACTCCGCCCGCTGCTGTTCCAGTTCCAGCATCCGGGCCGTCAGTCCGGCCTGCGTTCCGCCCGTGGCCGTCCCGTGCGCCACCTGCGCCTCCACGACCTTCCTGTCCGCCGCCAGCGTCTGCCGCATCAGGGCATTGACCTCCAGCTGCCGGTCCGTGAGCAACAGGTCGATATATGTGGCATTGATCCGGTCCCGAAGCCGGTCGAGCTGAACGTCCAGCGAAGCCGTCTCCACCTGTTCCGCCGCCGCGTTCGCCCGCTTGGTATTGCGGACGCTGCTCCCCCCGTAGATGACCTGGTTGAGATCCACCGCGGCTTTGTACTGGTCGCGGGGCAGGTCGATGGCTACCGGCAGCGGCAGGTCGCCGGGAAACTTGGGCACCTCGTTCTGGTAACTCCCCTGTGCATTGACCTCCAGCTGCGGGATCAGGGCCGAGGAAGCCGCCCGGTCTTTGGCCTGCCGTTTTTGCCCCGCCAGATCGCGGCGTACCGTGAGCGGCGACCGGGCGACGGCCGCCTCGCGGCACCCTTCCAGGGTCAATACGGCGTCCTGGGCCGACGCCGAAGCACAGGCCGACAGAAGCAGAGCAGAGATAACAATTCGGATCATAAAACAGGCGATTCTATGGACAATGTTACGAAATATGCAGGAAATTTCAAATTTAACGCTAACTTTGGGAGACTACGATCGAATGACTACTAACTTAAAAACGATCCGCATAATCATGAAATCCAGACTGATATTGTTCGCCCTGGCAGGGGTGATGCTTTCCGCCGGAGGGGCTTACGCCCAGAAGGGGCGCACCATTACGCCGTTCACGCCGCGCGTGACGGACTCCACGGGCAAAAAAGTTTACGTCCAGCCGCAGGAAGTGCGCCGGAGCCGTATCGCCGTCACGGTCGGCTACGGGTACTCCGCGGTGACTTCGTACGACAGCTATGCCAACAAGCGGTTCCCTTTCGTGGAAAACAACTCGCCGGGCGCCCATAATGTGCCTGCGGGGCATATTACCAGCAGCATCGGGCCTATCAGCATCGGGATCAACTATGAGATCACGCCGTGGCTGGAGCTCAATGTCCCGTTCGTCTATTCGCATACCAAAGGGCGGCAGGAGTTCCGGAATGTGACCCAGAACGGCCAGAAGGACGACTGGTTCACCATTCTTCCCAGCCTGCGCATCAACTGGGTGCGGAACAACTGGCTGTCGGTCTATACGCGCGCCGGGGTTGGCGTGGGGCTGGGCAACCGCTGGGTCTCGGTCGACGTGGACCAGTCGGCCAAGGCGATCTTCGCTTACCAAGTCTCGCCGGTGGGGGTCGAGATGGGCAAAGGGAATTTCTGCTTCTTCGTCGAAGGGGGCTACGGCTTCACCGGTGCGGTGAGCGCCGGGATCAAGCTCAAAGTGGGCAAGGTGCTCAAAGACGGCAGGACCAGCACGGGCCGCGAGGTGAACTGGTATGACAAATACCTTCACTAACGGAAGACAGTCTTTTTACATCAGTGCTCCGCCCCGGTTTATTCCCGTTGGAATAGGCCGGGGCGGAACCTTTTTTACATTACCGCGAATCCCTTGTGCAAAAAGAAGAGATAATATTAAGATTTCTTAAAAACTAAATAAAAGAGTACCTTTGTCGCTCCTTTTTCACACTTCGGGAATATATTATGGAATGGATTAACAACCTCTTTTTCGGCGGCGGCGTGGCCCACTCGATCCTGCTGATCGCCCTGGTGGTCGCCGTGGGGATCGCCCTGGGGAAGATCAAGATAGCCGGCATCTCGCTGGGCATTACCTGGATCCTGTTCGTCGGCATCGCCCTGAGCCATTTCGGCATGCGGATCGACCCTTCGACCCTGCATTTCGTCAAGGAGTTCGGCCTGATCCTGTTCGTCTACTCGATCGGGTTGCAGGTGGGACCCAGTTTCTTCTCGTCGCTCAAAAAAGGGGGCTTCACCCTCAATATGCTGGCTACGGCCATCGTTTTCCTCGGCGTGGCTATCGCCTATATCCTGCACGTGGCAACCGGGATACCGATCACTACGATGGTGGGTATCCTTTCAGGTGCCGTGACCAACACCCCGGGACTGGGGGCCGCGCAGCAGGCGTACAGCGATATGACGGGCATCAACGACCCGTCCATTCCGCTCGGTTATGCCGTGGCCTATCCGCTGGGGGTGATCGGGATCATCGTCTCGATCATGGCCATGCGCTTTTTCTTCCGCATCCGGCTGGACAAGGAGGCTGCGGCGGCAGGCGCCGGCGAACAGGATGACAGCGGGGCGCAGCGCATTTCGATCGTGCTGGAGAATCCGGTGATCGCGGGGCGCAATGTCGGGGACATCTCGTGCCTGATCGACCGCACGTTCGTGATCTCGCGCGTGTGCCACCAGTCGGATGGGCGCACGGAGATCGCCAGCAACAATACGGAGCTGAATCTCGGGGACAAGCTCTTCGTGATCGCGGCCCACAAGGACGAGGAGGCGCTGGTGGCGTTCCTCGGCCATAAAATCGACATGGATTTCTCGGAGTGGGAGAAGCTGGACAGCCAGTACATCTCGCGCCGGGTGATGATCACCAAACCGGAGCTGAACGGCAAACGGCTGGGCGACTTGCGGCTGCGGAGCACGTACGGCATCAATATCACGCGGGTGAACCGCGCCGGGGTGGATCTGGTGGCCAACCGGAACCTGCATCTCCAGATGGGCGACCGGGTGACGGTGGTAGGCACCGAAACGGGCGTGGCAGAGGCTACCAAGGTGCTGGGGAACTCGATGCGCAGGCTGCGCGAGCCGAACCTGATCCCGATCTTTATCGGAATTTTCCTGGGGGTGCTGCTGGGAAGTATTCCGATCATGCTGCCGGGCATTCCGCAGCCGCTCAAGCTGGGGTTGGCGGGCGGCCCGCTGATCGTCTCAATTCTGATCAGCCGCTTCGGGCCGCAGTACAAGGTGGTGACCTACACGACGATGAGCGCCAATCTGATGCTGCGCGAGATCGGTATCGCCCTGTTCCTGGCGGGCGTGGGACTGGGGGCCGGCGAAGGTTTCGTGGAGACGATCGTGGACGGCGGCGGATACAAGTGGATCGGCTACGGGGTTATCATCACGATGGTGCCGCTGCTGCTGGTGGGAGTTATCGGGCGGCTGTTCTACAAGATCAACTACTTTACCCTGGCGGGCTTGCTGGCGGGAAGTATGACGGACCCGCCCGCGCTGGCCTATTCGAACGCTGTGGCGGGCAACGACCTGCCGTCGGTGGGGTATGCGACGGTCTATCCGCTGACGATGTTCCTGCGCATCCTGACGGCGCAGCTGCTGATCCTTTTTGTGGCGGGGTAACACTGAAACCGTAGGTTATTTTGCACAGTGTCGTGTGTGACTGTTCTTTCTTTAAAAAGAAAGAACCAAAGAAATTTTCAGATAGCTACGCTACTCCTTAGTCTGCCGAAAGGCTCAACTCTTTTAGGGTGCGGAAAAGGGGCCGCTCGATGTAATAACTACATGAGCGGCCCCTTTTCCGCACCCTAAAAGAGCTGAGGCGTTGATAGATTTAGGATGCGCAGCATCCTTGAAAAGTCTTTTGGGTACCTTTTCTTCAGAAAAGGTACGGTTCCATACAGCACTATGCGAATAAACCTACGATTTATGGCTATTCTCGGCACGGTCGAGATGGTACTCCAACGCGCGGACGGAGATCCGCATCTCCTGTATCGAGATGCCCAGCGAGATGATGAGCAGCAATAAGGCCACGCCGAAAGTCCAGACGGCGGCAGTCTGGAAACCTACATATATAAGGAGCGTACAAACGACGCACAGGAACAGGCTCGCGACGCCGAAGACTTGCATGGAACGGGACATGTAGAGCCGCTTGCGGAGGTTCTCGATCTGCTTGCGGGTTACGGGGGTGGGATTTTGGTCGTGCTGGGCGGTGAGGTTGCGGATCACCTGCGCGTAGGCGAGGAACCGGTTGGTGTAGGCCAGCATCAGCAGCGAGATGGCCGAGAAAAGGATCGATGGGGTCGTCAGTGTCAGTTCTTCCATATCCTGTTTGTTTTAATCGTTCGTTTATTACTACCCTCAGGAGGGTACTGTTCTTTTTGTGAACAAAAAGAACCAAAAAAACTTTTTGAGATGCTTGCGCATCTCTTGGGCCTGCCGGGTACCCAGTTACTGAAACCTTCCCTTTGGGCCGGGAGCAATAAGGCAACTCTTAAGCTATGCAACGCCTGAGTTGCCTTATTGCTCCGACCCAAAAGCGAATTGCAAAGACAGAGGATTACGGAGTCTAAGGAGTAGCGTAGCTATCTCAAAAGTTCTTTGGGTCCCTTTCTTTCAAGAAAGGGAC